>NZ_JBEYXW010000001.1:487115-593816 GCF_040645195.1 Saccharomonospora sp. NPDC046836 | reverse complement strand
GGAGCCATGACGGAGTCATGGTGACCGACGACAACGCGGCGAGGCGCCATCTGGGCACCGCGCAGCCGGTACGCGATGGTTCTCAGACGCGCTCTTAGTAGTCTCTCCCGGTGACCGCAGCAGCGCCCACTGATGCCGATCTCATAGCGGCACATACCGCAGGGGATCCACACGCGTTCAACGAATTAGTGCGGCGGCACCGAGATCGGATGTGGGCAGTCGCGCTGCGCACCGTCCGCGATCCCGAGGAGGCCGCGGACGCTCTGCAGGACGCATTCATCTCGGCGTTCCGCGCCGCCGCGAACTTCCGCGCCGAGTCGCAGGTCACCACCTGGCTGCACCGGATCGTCGTCAACGCCTGCCTCGACCGGGTCCGCAGGCGGCAGGCCAGGCCCACCGTGCCACTGCCCGAGCAGGGCCACAACGAACCGGCCGTGCCCCGCGACTCGATGGCCGAACGCGAGACCCGGCTGGTCATCAAGGCGGCACTCGACCAGCTACCCGAGGAACAACGTGTGCCGATCGTGCTGGTCGACGTCGAGGGTTACTCCGTTGCCGAGACCGCGAAGATGCTGAACATCGCCGAGGGCACAGTGAAAAGCAGATGTGCACGGGGGCGCGGCAAGCTCGCGAAACTTCTCGGACATCTGCGGAACCCTGAACCTGAAGGTGACGTCCCAACTCACGAAAGCAAACCCGGGGAGGGACGATGACGGACGAAAGCAGGGGGTTCGGCGGGGCCGTCGGCCCCCCGTGGTCTGTCGACGTGCTCGCCGATCTGCACGCCGGCGTTCTTAGCGAAAGCGAAGCCGCCGAGCTCTGGCCGCGGGTGAACGCCGATCCGGAGGCACGCGCGATCATCGAGGCACTCGACGCGACGAGTGCCGATCTCGCGAACCTGGCGTCCGCACCGATCGAGCCCATGCCGGCCGACGTCGCGGCGAGGATCGACGCGGCACTGGCGCAGGAGCAGCAGGCGCGCGGCTCGAACGTCGTGAGCATCGGGGCCGCACGCAAGCGGCGGAACCGGGCCATCGGCTGGGGGGCCGGTTTCCTCGCAGCCGCGGCGGCTGTGGTCGCCGCAGTCGTGATCACGGTGCCGAACACCACCAACGACCAGACGGACGGTGTCGCGCAGCCGGCCCCGCCAGCGGCCGGCGCTCCGTCGCTCTCGCTGAGCAGCGGCAACCTCGGCGGAGCGGTCGGCGAGATCAACGGCGTCCGTGACTTCGGCCCGCTCGGCAACGAGCAGCGGCTCGACGCCTGTCTCGAGGCGAACGGCATCGACCCCGACCGTAAGGCGATCGGCATCCGCCCGGCGACGATCGACGGTCAGGAAGCCGTGATCGTCCTCTACACCACGGGCCGGCTCGCGCAGTACCAGCTCGTCGCGGTTGCCGCGGACTGTGGCCCGGACAACCCCGGACTACTGGTCAACAGGACGATCGGCGGCTGACTTTTCCGCAAGGGCCTGTCGTTTCCGTGAGGCGGAAGCGACAGGCCCCTTTCGTTGCGGCCAACATCACGTCGGGAACACCCGCACCTACGATCGTGTTGAGCCTGGTAGTCAGGCGTTGGCGAAGCGGAGGTCACGGGTGGCTGCAGAGGACGTTCGGAACCTGATCATCGTGGGGTCGGGTCCCGCCGGGTACACCGCGGCCGTGTATGCGGCACGGGCCCAGCTGGAACCGCTGGTGTTCGAGGGGACGCAGTACGGCGGCGCACTGATGACCACGACCGAGGTCGAGAACTATCCCGGGTTCCGGTCGGGCATCCAGGGCCCCGAACTCATGGAGGAGATGCGCGAGCAGGCCAAGGTCTTCGGAGCCGAGCTGCGGGCCGAGGACGTCGAGCAGCTGGAGCTGACCGGGCCGGTGAAGTACGTCACCGCGAACGGCACACGCTATGCGGCGCGCGCGGTGGTACTGGCGATGGGTGCGGCGGCTCGCTACCTCGGTGTGCCGGGCGAGCAGGAGCTGCTGGGCCGTGGCGTGTCGGCATGTGCCACCTGTGACGGATTCTTCTTCCGCGACCAGGACATCGCCGTCGTCGGCGGTGGTGACTCGGCGATGGAGGAGGCGACCTTCCTGACCAAGTTTGCGCGCAGTGTCACCATCGTGCACCGCCGCGAGGAGTTCCGGGCCTCCAAGATCATGCTGGAGCGGGCCCAGGCGAACGAGAAGATCCGCTGGAAGCTGAACGCCCAGGTCACCGAGGTGCTCGGCGAGGGCAAGGTGTCCGGGTTGAAGGTCAAGGACACGGTCACCGGCGAGGAGTCCACGCTGGACGTTTCCGGGTTCTTCGTGGCCATCGGGCACGACCCGCGTAGCCAGCTGGCGCGCGGCCAGGTGGACCTTGACGACGAAGGCTACGTGGTCACCAAGGGCCGTACCACCTACACCAACCTCGATGGCGTGTTCGCAGCAGGCGACCTGGTGGACCACACCTACCGGCAGGCGATCACCGCCGCGGGCAGCGGCTGCAGCGCCGCCATCGACGCGGAGCGCTGGCTTGCCGAGAACGCCGGAGTGGGCGAGGCACACGAGGCATCCGAACTAGTGGGTGGCGGCTACGCGACCCGCGTCAACTGACCAGCCGGTCAACACACGACAGGAGTAATGATGACCGACACCGTGAAGGTGACCGACGCGAGCTTCGCCGACGACGTGCTCGCCAGCGACACGCCGGTACTGGTGGACTTCTGGGCCACGTGGTGCGGGCCGTGCAAGATGGTCGCCCCAGTGCTCGAGGAGATCGCCAGCGAGCACAAGGACAAGCTCAAGATCGGCAAGCTGGACGTCGACGCGAACCCGCAGACCGCCCGCGACTACCAGGTCATGTCGATCCCGACGCTGATCCTGTTCCAGGGCGGCAAGCCGGTGAAGCAGATTGTCGGCGCCAAGCCGAAGTCCGCCCTGCTCCAGGACCTCGCGGACGTGCTCTGATCACGTCGATGACCGATGCTTCAGCCCGGGGGTGCGCCGTGGTCGCACTCCCGGGCTTTCGCGTCTACGGGCCCGTATCGGCCGGATAACGTACGGAGTGGGCCTACGCGGTTACGGAGAGTCCGCAAGGCACAATAGGTGCCGCGGGCCGACCGGCCCACAGCCACTGCACAGCACCGAGCGCATTTGGCGCCCAAGGAAGAGCGAGGAGTGCATGCGGGTACTCCGCCGCGGCGACGCTGGCCCGGAAGTCGCCGAAATCAGGTCCATGCTCGCGAGCCTGGACCTGCTACCTCCCGGTGCCGGGACCGGCGGCCATGCAGCATTCGACACCGTGGTCGAGCACGCCGTGCGCGCTTTCCAGCAGCGGCGGGGTCTCATCACCGATGGCATCGTCGGCCCGGCGACGTATCGCGCGCTACGGGGCTCGAGCTACCACCTCGGCAGCAGGCCGCTGGCGTACCTGATCTCCTCACCTGTGCACGGTGACGATGTGTTCGCATTGCAGGAGCGGCTCACCGAACTCGGCTACGACGCGGGCCGCCCTGACGGCGGTTTCGGGCCACAGACCGAACGCGCACTGCGGAACTTCCAGCGTGACTACGGCCTCGTCGTGGACGGCATCTGCGGTTCGGCGACCGTGCGGGCGTTGCGACAGCTGTCACCGCGCGCGCGTGGCGGCCGGCCGGTGTTCCTGCGCGAGCAGGAGCAGGTCCGCAGGGCGGGACCGCGCCTGCGCGGCAAGCGCATCGTCATCGACCCCGGTCATGGTGGTTCCGACCTCGGCGTGGTCGTCGATGGTGTGCGCGAGGTCGACATCGTGTGGGACCTGGCGCGCCGACTCGAGGGCCGGATGAAGGCCACCGGCATGGAGGCGCTCATCTCGCGTGGGCCCGACCAGAGCCCTTCCGAGCTGCAACGCGCCGAGTTCGCCAACGAGGCCGGCGCGGACCTGTTCCTGTCACTGCACTGCGACGGCAACGGCTCGCCGTTCGCGCAGGGTGTGGCGAGCTTCCACTTCGGCACCGGCAACGGCACGACCTCGACGGTCGGCGAGCTGCTCGCCGGCTACATCCAGCGTGAGCTGGCCGCACGTACCGGCCTGCTCGACTGCCGCACGCACCCGAAGACGTGGGAGATCTTCACCCGCACCCGGTGCCCGGCGGTGCGCCTCGAGATCGGCTACCTGTCCAACGACATGGACCGTCGCCGCCTGTCCGACCCGGCATTCCGCGACGTGGTCGCGGAGGGCATCCTCGTGGCCGTCAAGCGGCTGTACCTACTCGGCGAGAACGACCAGCCGACCGGCACGTTCACCTTCGCCGACGTACTCGCTCACGAGCTCGCCAAGGCGGAGTGACCGCTCACGGTGGTGGGACCACCACTGGGTGTGGATAACTCGGCTAGTTGTGCACAGAACTGTGGACAACCGCGCTAGACACGGGTGGTGCTCGGTACCGCGGTCGTGATGGTGACCTGGCCGAGCAGCTTCTCCAGCGCTGCCTCGACGTCTTCCTTCCACGAGCTCGCCGACCGCAGGTCCAGGCGCAGCCGGGGCCACAGCGGGTGCGGGCGCACGGTCTTGAAACCGACACGCTGCAGGAAGGCGGCAGGCACCACACAAGCGTGCCCATCGGGTCCCGCGTCCGGCTTGGCGTCTCCGAAGGCCTCAATGGCCCGTACGCCGCGCCGCGTGAGGTCCTTGGCAACCGCCTGTATCAGCGCGCGTCCCAGGCCGCCACCGCGGAACTCAGGCGCCACATGGAAGGCCGTCAGAAGCACGGCGTCGGGACTGGGCGGGGAAGTGGGGAACGCGTCAGACCGCGGCACCGCGCTCGGCGGCGCGTACAACACGAAACCGACCGGGATGTTCCCGCTGTAGATGATCCGCCCGCACGAGCCCCACTCGAGCAGGATGCCGGAAACCCAGGCCTCCTTCTCGACCTCGGTCTCGCCGAACTCCTCGGCCTGCTCCTTGAGGTGCGGAGCGAGCTCCCAGTACACGCATCGCCGGCAGTGCAGCGGCAACTGCTCCAGGTTGTCCAGCGTGATGCCCACGACGGACCGCGACACCAAACCTCCCCCGGAAACGTGCGCCGACTGAAAAAGCTCTTTCAGCATAGGCCGGTGTGACGACGGCCGGAAACCCGGGAGGGCCGCGGTCGCGTGCCGTTACACTCGCCTGAGATCTACCCGCAGGTAGAAGGACCAACTGCCGAGCGTTTCCGAAGCAGACGGAAGTACACCATGACTGCCTCCCAGCCACCGGAGCACAGACCAGGGTCCGTGCCGGGCCGCCACAACCTCGATCCGCACCTGCACCGTTACGCCGCGCGCACCGCCGGCATGACGGCGTCGGAGATCCGAGCGTTGTTCGCGGTCGCGAGCCGCCCCGAGGTCGTCTCCCTGGCCGGGGGAATGCCCAACCTCGCCGCGCTGCCACTGGACTCGTTGTCCAGCCAGATGGCCGAGTTGATCGCCGACGATGGTCTGGTCGCGTTGCAGTACGGCTCCGCACACGGCGTGCCGGCGCTGCGCGAGCAGATCTGCGAGATCATGGCGATGGAAGGCATCACCGGGCATCCCGACGACGTCGTGGTCACCGTTGGCTCCCAGATGGGCCTGGACATGGTGACGCGGCTGTTCTGCGATCCCGGCGACATCGTCCTCGCCGAGGGACCGTCCTATGTGGGCGCGCTCGGTTCGTTCGCCGCCTACCAGGCACAGGTCGTGCACGTCGCGATGGACGACAACGGCCTCTTGCCGGAAGCTCTTCGCGAGGCGCTCGCGCACGCCAAGCAGCAGGGCAGGCGGGTCAAGTTCCTTTACACGATCCCGAATTTCCACAACCCCGCCGGTGTCACGCTCGCCGTCGAGCGACGCGCCGAGATCCTGGAGATCTGCGCGGCGCATGACGTGCTCGTCGTCGAGGACAACCCGTACGGGCTGCTGGGTTTCGACGGGCAGACCTATCCAGCGCTGCGCTCCCTCGATCCCGACAACGTCGTGTATCTCGGGTCGTTCTCCAAGACGTTCGCCTCCGGGCTGCGCGTCGGGTGGGTACTCGCACCGCACGCTGTACGGGAAAAGCTGGTGCTGGCAGCGGAATCGGCAACGCTGTGCCCGCCCACCCTCAACCAGCTGGTGGTTTCCCGTTACCTGGCGACCCACGACTGGAAGGGGCAGGTCAAGACCTTCCGGGAGAACTACCGCGAACGGCGTGACGCCATGCTTTCCGCGCTCGAGCAACACATGCCGGCCGGCTGCACCTGGACCCGCCCCGACGGCGGTTTTTATGTGTGGGTAACCGTTCCGGAAGGCGTGGACACCAAGGCCATGCTGCCGCGTGCTGTCACCGCGCGGGTGGCTTACGCCTCGGGCACCGGCTTCTACGGCGATGGTTTCGGCAGCAGACAGATGCGTCTGTCCTATTGCTACCCGACGCCGGAGCGCATTCGCGAGGGCGTTCGCCGCCTCGCCGGCGTTCTCGCGTCCGAAATGGACCTTGTGCGGACGTTCGGTAACGTCACGACCCGCGCCATTTCGGGGCCGCAGTTCCCCGGGCCGGACACGGCCTGAGTATCCACTCTCGCTTTTCCCTGCAACACTAGGAGTTTCCGGGTGGCCGATCGTACTGTCGCCGTGCTCGCCGGTGGTCTGTCCCACGAGAGGGACGTATCGTTGCGCTCCGGTCGGCGGCTGTCCGTCGCCTTGCGCGACCAGGGTCTGACCGTCGACGAATGGGACACCGACGCCAGCCTGCTCACCCGGCTACGGAACGAACGGCCTGATGCCGCCGTCGTCGCGCTGCACGGGGGAGAGGGCGAGAACGGTTCGGTACAGACCGTGCTGGAGATGCTGGGCATTCCGTTCGTCGGCACCAGTTCGCGTGGCTGCCGCAGGGCCTGGGACAAGCCGATCGCCAAGGCACTGGTCGCGGAAGCCGCCTTCACCACGCCGGACTGGGTAGTGCTGCCGCACAGCACGTTCCGGGAGCTGGGTGCCCAGGCAGTACTGGACGCGATGGTGGAACGGCTCGGGTTGCCGTTGATCCTCAAGCCCGACCAGGGTGGGTCCGCGCTCGGTACGCAGGTCGTTCGTGACGCCGCCGAGTTACCGACCGCGATGGTCGGGTGCTTCGCCTACGGCGACACGGTGCTCGCGGAGCGGTTCATCGACGGCATCGAGGTGGCCGTCACCGTTGTCGAGCGAGATGGCGGCCCGCAGGCGCTGCCCGCGGTCGAGATCGTCCCGGAAAGCGGCGTCTACGACTACACGGCTCGCTACACCGCCGGCCTCACCGACTTCTTCTCGCCGGCTCGGCTCACTCCCGACATCGAGAAGGCGGTCGGCAAACTGGCTGTCGGCGCCCACCGGCTGCTGGGGTTGCGCGACATCTCGCGAACCGACGCCGTCGTGGCCAAGGACGGCACCGTCCACTTCCTCGAGGTGAACCTCTCTCCGGGGCTGACCGAGACATCCACGGTGCCGATGGCGATGGAAGCCGCCGGCACGTCACTCGGAGCCGTGTTCGCCGATCTGGTGTCCCGAGCGATCCAGCGCGGCAGCTGAATCACCCGTTCGGGAATTCATCACCGTGACGAAATGGCCTGGTGTGATGGGTCATCCGTTTTCATGCCTGATTTGACCGATTTGGGTCCATGATCGACACAATACGCTCCAGGTCGTCGATCGATCCGAACTCGACCACGATCCGGCCCTTGCGTCGGCCGAGGTCCACCTTGACGCGGGTGTCGAACGTGTCGGAGAGCCGCTCGGCAAGGTCCTGCAACCCCGGCGCCTGAATGGGCTTGCGCGCCGGCGGCTTCTCCTTCTTCTTGACCGCTCCCTTGGCGAGGGTCACGGCCTCCTCGGTCGCTCGCACCGACAGACCTTCGGCAACGATCCGAGCGGCCAGCTCCTCCTGACTGTCGGGATCTTCGAGCGAGAGCAGCGCCCGAGCATGCCCTGCCGACAGCACACCGGCGGCGACCCGCCGCTGGACGGGGAGGGGCAGTCGGAGCAACCGGATCGTGTTGGTGATCGCGGGCCTGCTGCGCCCGATCCGTGAGGCGAGCTCATCGTGCGTCACCTCGAACTCTTCGAGCAGCTGTTGGTAGGCCGCCGCTTCCTCCAGCGGGTTCAGCTGAACGCGGTGGATGTTCTCCAGCAGCGCGTCACGCAGCATCGCCTCGTCGGCGGTCTGCCGGACGATCGCCGGAATCCGCTCCAGCCCAGCCTGCTGGGAGGCACGCAGTCGCCGCTCACCCATGACGAGTTCGTACGCGTCACCGGGCAACTGCCGGACAACGATGGGCTGCATCAGCCCGAACTCGCGGATGGAGTGCTCCAGCTCAGCCAACGCCTCCTCGTCGAAGACCTGGCGTGGCTGCTTCGGGTTGGCCTGGATGGCGTTGACCGGGACCTCGCGATACACGGCCCCGGCTACCTCGCCGCTGTAGCTCTTCACCGCGCCGTTGGCAGCGAACCAGCCCTTGTCACCGTCTTCGGTCGGCGAAGGCGTGCGCACCTCAGCCGCCGCCGGGCCGTCCGAGCTGGGCGGGCCAGTCGGAATCAGCGCTGCCAGGCCGCGGCCAAGTCCACCTCTGCGCTCGCTCATCGCCGCCCCCTCGTCGCTCCACGCTCGGCCACTTCTCGTGCGGCATCCAAGTAACTCATCGCCCCCCGGGAACCGGGGTCGTAGGCCAGAACCGTCTGCCCGTATCCCGGCGCTTCGGAGACCTTCACACTGCGCGGGATGACGGTCTTCAGAACCACGTCGCCGAAGTGTTTGCGCACCTCCTGCGTCACCTGGTCGGCCAGCTTGGTGCGGCCGTCGTACATGGTGAGCAGGATCGTCGACACCGACAGTGCCGGATTCAGATGCTGCTGGACCAGCTCGATGTTGCTGAGCAGCTGCCCCAGCCCTTCAAGGGCGTAGTACTCGCATTGGATAGGAATGAGCACCTCGTGCGCGGCCACCATCGCATTCACCGTGAGCAAACCGAGCGAGGGCGGGCAGTCGATGAAGACGTAGTCGACGCCGAGCTGGTCAAGTGCTTCCGCGGAGAGGGCTTCCTTGAGCCGTGACTCCCGCGAGGCCATCGAGACGAGTTCGATCTCGGCACCTGCGAGATCGATGGTGGCGGGCACGCACAAGAGATTGGGGGACTGCTCGCTCACCTGCGTTGCCTCGATCAGCGACACCTCACCAATGAGGAGCTCATAGACCGATGGTGTTCCTGACCGGTGATCGACGTCGAGCGCGGTACCCGCGTTGCCCTGGGGATCCAGGTCGACGACGAGCGTCTTGACACCGTGGAGCGCGAGCCCGGCAGCGAGGTTGACCGTGCTCGTGGTCTTGCCGACGCCGCCCTTCTGGTTGGCGACCGTCAGCACGCGGCGATGCGTGGGACGGGGCATCGAGTTGGCGTCGGGGTGCAGCACCCGGGCTGCCCGCTCGGCCTCCTCGGCGATCGGGGTCCAGCCGATTCCGCTTCCCGTGCTGGTCTCCTGCGACCGGGTCACCGCGCGCCACCCCTTTCGACTGTCACGTGGTCACCGGTACACCGTTTCACGTGGAACATTCGCCGCTCCGTACTGATCGTCATTCGCTCGGCCAATCCTTTCACCTCGACCGCGTCCCCGGACGCCGCCGGCCGGGTGCCGGTTTGCGTGTCCCCACGCGTTCGATCACTACCACGGTCGTCGGGGTTTCCAGCACCCCGACACCGCATTCAGCAAGCCGCGGCTCGCCGCCACCCGCTGCCCGCACGTCGTCGCGGTCCCGTTCGATCTCCTCCGCCGCGCTCGCACCTTTGAGCGCCACGAGCGTCCCAGATCGACGCACAAGCGGAAGGCACCACGTGGCGAGACGGCCCAGGGGAGCAACGGCCCTAGCCGTCACCACGTCGGCGACGCCCAGCCGCTCCCGTACTGCTTTCTCTTCAGCACGTCCCCGTACGACCTTGGTGGGCAACCCGAGTTCGGCCACCACCTCCGACAGCCACTCGACGCGACGCGCCATCGGCTCGAGAAGCACGATATCGAGATCCGGGCGACTGATCGCGAGCGGCACTCCGGGAAGCCCCGCGCCCGAGCCCACATCCACGACACGTGCGCTGGCCGGGATGCGCTCACCGATCACCGCCGAGTTCAGGATGTGCCGATCCCATAGACGGTCGACCTCTCGCGGGCCGATCAGCCCGCGTTCGACGCCGTGCTGAGCCAGTAGCTCCACGAACCGTTCAGCTTGCTCGACTCGGTCACCGAATACGGCGACCGCAGCGTCTCGCGCGATGGTGGACTCCGATCCATCCAGGCCCACTGATTCAACTCCTCATAGGTCGCCGTTTCACGTGAAACTCGGCTGCCGTCGATTGTCCCCGATAGCTCTCCGTGAACCCGCGCGGCAGATCAAAATCACTGCCTGCGTTTCACGTGAAACGCAGGCAGTAAAAAAGCGGCCCACCAACCATGGGTGGGCCGCTTCGTGTTGAGCTTGTCGCTACGCGGGCAGTACCACCACGCGTCGCTTCGGCTCCTCGCCCTCGCTCTCGCTCGTGACGCCGTCGACCGTCGCGACCGCGTCGTGGACGACCTTGCGCTCGAACGGGCTCATTGGCTGAAGCCGGATCCGTTCACCAGTCGATGCGACTGACTCCGCGGTAGTCCGACCCAACTCGCGCAACTCCTCGCGCCGGCCCGCACGCCACCCGGCGATGTCCAGCATCAGCCGGCTCCGGCCACCGGTCTCCTGCTGCACGGCCAGCCGGGTCAGCTCCTGCAGCGACTCGAGGACAGTGCCTCGTGGGCCGACGAGCTTGTCCAGGTCTTCGCCACCGTCAATGCTCACAATCGCGCGGCCGGCCTCGACGTCGAGATCGATGTCTCCATCAAAGTCAAGGATGTCGAGCAAGCGCTCCAGATAGTCGCCAGCGATGTCACCTTCCTGCACCAGCAGGTCGTCATCATTCTCCGCTGTCTCGCCGGCGTCGTCCGTGGGCGCGGGAACCGGCTTGTCCTCTTCGGTGCCGATCACCTCGGCTGTCTCCGACATGTCTTTCTCCTCTCCAGCCCCGTGGCGTCAGCGTCGCTTGCGTCCCTGCGTCTTCTTGCTCTGGGTGGCGGGTCGCTGTTGGTTCCCGCCGTTCTTCGCCCAGGCGCCACCGCGGGCGCTGCTGCCACCCTTCGGGGACTTGCCGTTCTTGGCGGCCCCGCCATCCTTCGCTTCGGTAGGGGAGGCCGAACTGGTGTCGCTCTTGCCCTGCGCGCTCGCAGGCTTCTTCTCCTGTGGCTTCGGCTTCTGACCGACCTGGGGCTTTTGCCCGACCTGAGGTTTCTGGCCCGGCTTCGGGGCCAAGCTGTTCCGCTTCTCCTTGGCCTCGGCCTTCTTCGCCTCTTCTTCCTGGTCAATCCTGGTGTACACGAAACGCTGCTGGCCCAGCGTCCACATGTTGTTCGCGAGCCAGTAGATCAACAGACCGATCGGGAAGAACGCACCGAAGATCAGCACACCCGCCGGGAAGATCCACAGGGTCAGCCGGTTCATCATCGCGGTCTGCGCCGTCGCCGACTCCGGGTTCTGCCTCGCCACCGAGTGCCGGGCCGTGAAGTGTGTGGCGACACTGGCGACGATCATCAGCGGGATCGCGACCGGTGCGACGTACCAGTGCCAGCCGGGCTCCGCCGCCGCGGCGCCGCCACCGAGCGCCGACACGTGGTTGATGGCGTCACCGAGGTTGACGCCGAAGATCTTCGCGTCGACGTAGGACCGCACGCCCTCGGCGTCGAAGAAGTAGTTGCTCTCCCTGCCCGGCGCGAACATTCGCAGCACGTGGTTGAGGCCGATGAACACCGGGATCTGAAGCAGCATCGGAAGGCAGCTGCCGAGCGGATTGACCCCGTGCTCGCGTTGGAGCTTCTGCATCTCCGCCGCTTGCCGCTGCCGGTCGTTCGCGTACTTCTTCTGGAGCTTCTTGATCTCCGGCGCGAAGTCCTGCATCTTCTTCATCGACCGGACCTGGTTCACGAACGGCTTGAACATGATGCCGCGGACCGTGAAGGTCAGGAAGATGATGCCCAGGATCCAGGCGATGGCATTGTCTGGGCCGAAGATGAACCCGAAGACCTGGTGCCAACACCACAAGATGAACGACACAGGGTAGTAGATAAAATCGAGCACTGAGCTACTCCTCGGTAGACATACCAGGGCTTTGGTGCCGGAAGCTGAACTTCTCCGGCACGGGGTCTCGTCCCGGCGGGGTCCATGGGCCGCACCGCAGCAACCGGCGTATCGCGAGGTAGGAACCGCGTGCGGCGCCGTGCCGCATCAGCGCCTCGGCCGCGTACGTGCTGCAGCTCGGGTAGAACCGGCACATCGGGGGAAGAAACGGGGAAATGGCCTTCCGGTAGAACCGAATCGGCAGCAGAAGGACCCAGGCCACCGGCGTCGGCCGCGTGCGGGTCGCGGGCTCCTGGGGTTCGGCCGCCTCAGTGCCGGCCACATGCTCTGTACTCACACCGCTGGTCCATTGTCGTGGCGAAGGGACGGCGCGAGACTCAACCGCCGCAGCGCCGCGTCGAGATCCGCGCCGAGCTCCGCACTGGTCGCGGTGGCCGCGGCGGGTAAGGCTCGAATTACCAACGCGCTACCGGGCGGCAGGGTTCCGAGACGTGCGGCGACCAGGTGCCGCAGGCGCCTGCTCACGCGGTGCCGCACCACGGAATTGCCGACGGCCTTACTCACGACCAACCCTGCCTTAGTGTGCTCGCCGCATCGGGCGAGCGCGTGCAGCACAAGGCGGCGACGCCCCACTCGGGCGCCGCCGCGCATGACGGCACGAAACTCCTCACTCCGCCGCAAGCGAGCGTTGGCCGGAAGCACGCCAAGCCTCGCAGCTCGGCGGAATCAGGCGGAAAGCCGCTGACGGCCCTTGCGCCGGCGAGCCGCCATAATGGCACGGCCTGCCCGAGTACGCATGCGCAGCCGGAACCCGTGGGTCCGCGAGCGTCGGCGGTTGTTCGGCTGGAAGGTGCGCTTGCCCTTGCTCACAGCTGTTGTTCTCCTGGTCTCAACGTCGCTTCGTCGTGTCCTCGGCCGACACAGGTGCGCGCCCTCGCCTTCGCCTTGGGAAGGTGGGCAAGCAAAACAGGCCCGCTGTCAGCGGCAGACCCTGCAAGGTTACGCACCCGGTCCGGTGACACCGAAACCGGCCCCTCGAGTAGCGCGTGCCCGCACCCGTGACTATTGATCAACAGTACGCAGGATCGCTGAATGGCCACGCGCCGTACATCATGGAATGCTTGACCTGAAGGATGTCTTGTGGCAAGTAGCCGGGCTTGTTAGCGTGCCCCTTCTCAACATGACCAACGAGGGGTGCGATCACGCCGCCGGAGGGTTGGGAGACTTCGGCAGGCGTACTTTGATCCTGCGGCGCCGCGTACCCGCGGGTCGCCGTACATTGATACACAGTTGTGGACAACTTTGTGGATACCTGCTGCGCGGGTGGCCACGCCGACCTGCTATGCAGCGCCGCCGGATGTTCAGGCAGGCCGAGGGTCGAGGGGAGGGGAGCGGAGCAGGGTGTCTGAGCACCAGCTGAACCTGGCTGTCGTCTGGGAACAGGTCGTCAGAGAACTTTCGGACGGCACACTGTCCCCCCAACAGCGAGCGTGGATGCGGGTCACCCGGCCGATCGGTCTACTCGATGGCACCGCGCTGCTCGCCGCGCCGAGCGACTTCGCCAAGGAGGCGATCGAGCGCGCGCTCCGCGAACCGATCACCGCGGCCCTGTCCCGTCGGCTCGGCCGCGCCGTCTCACTCGCCGTGAAGGTCGACGCCGCCGACAGTGCTCCCACCCCGGCCACACCTCCCCGATACGTCAGCTCACCCGCGCGGAGAGATGTCGGTAACAGTCCCCGGCCGGACGGACCGCCGCTGCCGCACTCCGACGACACGATCACCATGCCCACCGCCGTACGACACAGCCGCGCCGAGAGTGTCGACCGTGTCGTGCCACCGCCCCCGCGCCAGAAGCCGCTCGCGGACCAGTTCGACGACGGCGACGAAGAGGTCGACGAAGAAGGCGAGGCGCTCGCCGCCGTGCACGAGATCTGGCCCACCTTCTCCGGCCAACCGCTCGCCGGGCAGCCCTACACCGCGCCCGCGCAGCCGCAGACCTCCAAGACCCGGCTCAACGAGAAGTACACCTTCGACACCTTTGTCATCGGCGCGTCCAACCGGTTCGCCCACGCCGCGGCCGTCGCGGTCGCCGAAGCGCCGTCGCGGGCGTACAACCCGCTGTTCATCTGGGGCGAGTCCGGTCTGGGGAAGACGCACCTGCTGCATGCCGTCGGTCATTACGCCCAGCGGCTGTTCCCCGGCATGCGCGTGCGCTACGTCTCGACCGAAGAGTTCACGAACGACTTCATCAACTCGCTGCGCGATGACCGCAAGGTCGCGTTCCAGCGGCGCTATCGCGACATCGACATCCTGCTTGTCGACGACATCCAGTTCCTGGAGGGCAAGGAAGGAACTCAGGAGGAGTTCTTCCACACCTTCAACACGTTGCACAACGCCAACAAGCAGATCGTCGTGTCCTCCGACCGTCCGCCGAAACGGCTGGAGACGCTGGAGGACCGGCTGCGCACTCGCTTCGAGTGGGGCCTGATCACCGACATCCAGCCACCCGAGCTGGAAACCCGCATCGCCATCCTCCGCAAGAAGGCGGCACAGGATCGGCTCGCGGTTCCCGGCGACGTGCTCGAGTTCATCGCGGCGCGCATCGAGGCCAACATCCGCGAACTCGAGGGTGCGCTGATCCGGGTCACCGCTTTCGCTTCGCTCAACCAGCAGCCGGTGGACGTCGGCCTGGCCGAGATCGTGCTGCGAGATCTGATCCCCGACTCACAGGCGCCGGAGATCAGCGCGTCGACGATCATGGGTGTCACAGCGGAGTTCTTCGATGTGACGCTGGAAGATCTGTGCGGTCCCGGTAAGACGAAGGCGCTGGCGACAGCGCGGCAGATCGCGATGTACCTCTGCCGTGAGCTCACCGACATGTCGTTGCCGCGCATCGGCCAGACCTTCGGTGGTCGTGACCACACCACCGTCATGCACGCGGACAAGAAGATTCGCAAGGAAATGGCCGAGCGGCGCCGCATCTACGACCAGGTGCAGGAACTCACCTCGCGAATCAAGCAGCGCGCGCGTCAGTAGCGCTCGCTCGTAACAGGTCCCACACACCGTCCGATTCGGTCAGTGACCGCCGTAGCGGTCACCACTCTTTCCTGCTGTACAGCGGGTTCCGCGCGCCCTCTTACAGAGTGTCCAGTTCGGTCAGACGCCGGGCACACCTCGTTGCCACGGCGACATTGTGCTGCCCGCGCTCTCCCGCAACACCGGCGTGAGCGCGCTTCTTCGTGTGCGCACGAGGCCGGAAAACCGTTCTGAGACCTGGGTTTCTTCACTCACGAGGGCGATCCGGGTCACGTTTCGGACGTGCATTGCCCGTGCACTGCCTGGGTACAGCTCCACCCACAGCTGGGGACAAAGCTGTGGAAAGGTGGGGACAACTGTGGAGTAGTTGAGGACGGCCAAAACTCTCCACCGATGGCACCGAGTTCTCCACCGAGCTACCACCACACCTGTCCACACCACGGCGCGCCGTCGGACCTGCGCTGACGACGGCTGTCCACACAACCCACAGCCCTTACTACTACGACTGAACAAACTCTTCTCGAAGAAGAACAGAACAAAAACAAGCGAGCTGCGAAGTTGGGGACAAGTCGCTCGGACCCACGCCAGGGTCGAGATGACGGCACCACCGCCGACGCTCTAACGTGGAAAGCCACACCCGGTCCGCTCGGTGGCCGGTGTCGTCAGCGTGCGACGCACCGCAACCGAACGAACCCACACAGCCATGACCTCGCCTCGCCCCTGCCCATTGGGGGCGTTGCCGGGGTGGTTTGTCGTCTTTCGAGCCGAACCGGCTCGGCCGTCGAAAGGATGGGCGCCATGAAAATCCGCGTCGAGCGTGATGGGCTCGCTGACGCCGTCGCCTGGGTCGCACGAAGCCTTCCCGCCAGGCCGCCGGTTCCCGTACTGGGCGGTGTGCTGCTCGACGCCGGTGCCGATGGCGGCTCCGACGCGCTGACCGTGTCTGGTTTCGACTACGAAGTCTCGGCCACCGTCGGCGTCCCGGCCACCATCGCCGACGGGGGACGCACGCTCGTCTCCGGCAGGTTGCTGGCCGACATCACCAAGGCGCTGCCTGCCCAGCCGGTCGAGATCTCCGTCGACGGTGCGCGCGCGTCGATCACCTGCGGTAACGCTCGCTTCAGCCTGCCGACGATGCCGGTCGAGGACTATCCGCAGCTACCGGCACAGCCGAGTCTCGCCGGTGAGGTGACCGGCGAAGCGTTCGCGCAAGCCGTCGCGCAGGTCGCGGTGGCTGCGGGCAAGGACGACACGCTGCCGATGCTCACCGGCATGCGGCTGGAGATATCCGGCAGCACGCTCACCCTCGTCGCCACCGACCGGTTCCGCCTCGCGATGCGCGAGTTCAGCTGGTCGCCTGCCGAGGGCCTCGCCGACGCCGCGGTGCTGGTGCCCGCTCGCACACTCGCCGATGCCGCCAAGTCGCTCGGCGCGGGCGGCTCGACCGTGCAGATCGGTCTCGCCAGTGGCGACGGGCTACTGGGGCTGGCGGGTTCCGGCCGTTACACGACGACCCGCCTGCTCGACGCGGAGTTCCCGCCGTACCGGCAGCTGCTTCCGGCGCAGCACACCTCGCGCGCCGTGCTGCACGTCTCGGCGCTGACCGAGGCAATCAAGCGTGTGTCGCTGGTCGCCGAGCGGGGCACCCAGGTACGGCTGGAGTTCTCCGAAGGCACGCTGCGCCTGTCCGCCGGTGGCGATGACGAGGGCAGCGCCGAGGAAGAACTGCCGGTCGACTACGAGGGCGAGCCGGTGACCATCGCGTTCAACCCGGGCTACCTCGTGGACGGGCTGGGTGCACTGCACGTCGAGCGGGCGGAACTGACGTTCACCACACCGAACCGTCCGGCGTTGATCAAGCCGGCCGACGAGAACGGTGAGGTCGTCGCCGGTTACCTGTACCTGCTGATGCCCGTGCGGCTTCCCGGCTGAGTACGACACGCGAGACAAGGGGACATTCCGATGGTTCAGCTTGGACTTGTCGGCCTCGGCAAGATGGGTTTCAACATGCGCGAGCGGCTGCGGGCCGCCGGGCACGAGGTCGTCGGCTACGACCGCAACTCCGCGGTCACCGACTGCGGATCGCTTGCGGAGCTGGCGTCGGCGCTGGCGGCCCCGCGCATCGTCTGGGTCATGGTGCCTGCGGGCGAGCCGACCCGGCAGACAGTCGCCGAGCTCGGTGACCTGCTCAGCGAGGGCGACCTGCTGATCGACGGCGGCAACTCGCGGTTCACCGACGACAAGAAGAACGCCGATCTGCTTGCGACGAAGGGGATCGGTTACCTCGACGCCGGCGTCTCCGGCGGCGTGTGGGGCAAGGACAACGGCTACGGCCTGATGGTCGGCGGCGACGCGGCGCTCGTCGAACGTGCGATGCCGATCTTCGACGCGTTGCGCCCGGAAGGGCCGCGCGAGGAGGGCTTCTCGCACGCGGGCTCGGCCGGGGCCGGCCACTACGCGAAGATGATCCACAACGGTATCGAGTACGGCTTGATGCAGGCCTATGCCGAAGGCTTCGAGCTGCTCGAGGCGGCGAAGATCGTCGACGACGTCCCCGCTGTGATCAAGGGGTGGCAGCGCGGCACCGTGGTGCGGTCGTGGCTGCTCGATCTACTGGTGCGCGCGCTCGACGAGGACCCGGAGCTCGACGATCTCGAGGGCTATGTCGAGGATTCCGGCGAGGGCCGGTGGACTCTGGAGGAGGCGATCAACCACGCGGTGCCTGCGCCGGTGATCTCGGCGGCGTTGTTCGCGCGGTTCGCCTCACGCCAGGAGGACTCCGCGGCCATGCGTGCGGTCGCGGCGCTGCGCAACCAGTTCGGCGGGCACGCCGTCAAGAAGGTCGGCGAATAGGTACGGCGCGACGTGTACCTCCGTCACCTACAGGTGACCGACTTCCGCTCGTGGGAGCACGTCGACCTGCCCCTGGAACCCGGCCCGACCGTCCTGGTCGGGCAGAACGGTCGCGGCAAGACGAACCTCGTCGAGGCGATCGGTTACGTGGCAACGCTGGGTTCGCATCGTGTCGCGACCGACGCACCACTCGTCCGGCACGGGTGCGAGCGCGCGCTGGTGCGGGTCGCCGTTGTCAACGAGGGCCGCGAGCTGACCATCGAGCTGGAGATCGCTCCCGGCCGTGCCAACCGCGCGCGGGTCAACCGTGGCGCCGTCGGCAGGCCGCGGGATGTCCTCGGGATCCTGCGTACGGTGCTGTTCGCGCCGGAGGATCTCGCGCTCGTGCGGGGTGACCCCGGCGAGCGCCGCCGGTTCCTCGACGAGCTGCTGGTGCAGCGCGCACCGCGTTACGCCGGTGTGCGCAGTGACTACGAGAAGGTGCTCAAGCAGCGCAACGCCCTGCTGAAGACTGCTGGCAAGCGACGCGGCGAGGATCCGTACGCGCTGTCCACCTTGGAGGTATGGGACAACCACCTGGCCACGGCTGGTGCGCAGCTGCTTGCCGCGAGGCTGAACCTGGTCGCCGATCTAGGACCGCTGACCTCGGCGGCGTATGCGGGGGTGGCGCCGGAGTCGCGGCCGGTGGCCAAGATCGGGTACCGCTCGAGCCTCGGTGCCGCGCTGCCCGCGGACTACGGCGTGCCCGACGGCGAGCGGGCGGATCCGGAGAAGCTCGCCGGCATCCTGCTGGAAGCGCTCGGCGCGTCACGCGCGGCCGAGCTGGAACGTGGGGTAAGCCTGGTCGGACCCCACAGGGACGAACTGGACCTCGTGCTCGGCGATGCGCCGGCCAAGGGGTACGCGAGTCACGGCGAGTCGTGGTCGTTCGCGCTGGCGCTGCGGCTCGGGTCCTATGAGCTGTTGCGCGGCGAGACGGGTGGTGAGCCGGTGCTGTTGCTGGACGACGTTTTCGCCGAGCTCGATCGTCGGCGCAGGGCGCGTCTGGCGGAGGTCGCGGCGAGTGCCGGGCAGGTGATCGTCACGGCGGCTGTGGAAGAAGACGTCCCCACCGAACTGGACGGGGTGCGGTTCGCGGTTTCGGAGGGTGAGGTGACACGTGCCTGATCAACGCGGTGCGGACCCGGCACAGCGACGCGGCGTGACCGGGGCCACAGGGTTTACCCACCGATCTGGGGATAAGTCTGTGGATAGTGTGGATAACACGGCGAATTTGCTATCGCCGCGTGTGACTGTGAGGCCGAACGAGTCAGCCGATAGCCCTGAGGTGGGCGCTCCCACGAGTGATTCCCCCCAAGCTGCCACCGAGCGTAACAGCGGCCTTGGGCCGATTGAGGCCGGGGGGCAGGACCGTCCACAAGGCCGGGACCTCGCCCACGCCACCCTGCGGGCAGCCAGGGAACGTGCGGCCACGCGCGGGCACGAGCCTGGGGTCCGCAAACCCGGTAAGCCTCCGCTGCCCCGTGGGCAGAACCCGCGTCGCCGTCGCTGGTCGGGTCCGGGAATGGACGAGCGGGACCCGCAGCCGCTCGGCCGGCTCGCCTCCCGGATGGCGACGCAGCTGGGCTGGAGTGGCCGGCTCGCCAACGGTCAGGTGTTCGGCCAGTGGACGCGGCTGGTCGGCGAGGAGGTGGCCGAGCACGCGCAGCCGGTCGCGCTCAAGGATGGTGAGCTGACCGTCCGGGCCAGCTCCACCGCCTGGGCGACGCAGCTGCGGTTGCTGCAACGTCAACTGCTGGCGAAGATTGCAGCGGGGGTGGGAAACGGTGTCGTTACCCGGATGCGGATTCAGGGCCCGGCGGCGCCGAGCTGGCGGAAAGGTCCGCGCCATGTATCCGGCCGGGGGCCACGCGACACTTACGGCTAGGCGCTCGACGCTCCGATACGGCGCGACATGCCGGTTGACCACGACGCCACCCGTGCGACCTCGAGTTCGGCGCTCTGTGACGAAATCAGGGGTGTCCTTGGTGCATGTGAGCACAGTTGGCCAAGTAAACTTGCAAGCGTAAGCCGGATTGATACCGGGCGAGTGTCAACTGGTGTGCCCGACAACAGGCACGCCTCGCGTGTGCGTTGGGTGAGACGAGGAGAAACCAGCCGGTGGCAGAGAACAAGAGTGAATACAGCGCGTCCTCCATTACCGTGCTCGAGGGCCTCGAAGCCGTTCGTAAGCGCCCCGGCATGTACATCGGGTCCACCGGCGAACGGGGTTTGCACCATCTGATCCAGGAAGTCGTCGACAACTCCGTCGACGAGGCCATGGCGGGTTACGCCACCCGGGTCGACGTCACCCTGCTTGCCGATGGTGGCGTGCGTGTCATCGACGACGGTCGCGGCATCCCGGTCGACATTCACCCGAAGGAGCAGCGACCAACCGTCGAGGTCGTGCTCACCGTGCTGCATGCGGGCGGCAAGTTCGACAGCGAGTCCTACGCGGTCTCCGGTGGCCTGCATGGTGTCGGTGTCTCCGTGGTCAACGCGTTGTCCACGGCACTCGACGTCGAGATCCACCGCGACGGCAAGATCTGGGCGCAGCATTACGACAGGTCGGAACCGGGCGAGCTGATCGAGAAGGGCGCCACCGACCGCACCGGCACGAGCGTCACGTTCTGGGCCGATCCGGACATCTTCGAGACCACGTACTACAGCGCCGAGACCGTCGCCCGCCGCCTGCAGGAGATGGCCTTCCTCAACAAGGGCCTCACGATCGTCCTGCGCGACGAGCGGGTCAACGAGGAGAACGGCGAGGACGCCACCGGCGAGCGCGCGCAGATCAAGGAGCGCACCTACCACTACCCGGGTGGGCTCGAGGACTTCGTCAAGTACATCAACGGCAGCAAGGACCCGATCCACCCCTCGGTGATCTCGTTCGACGCGAAGGGCGACGGCCTCGAGGTCGAGGTCGCGATGCAGTGGAACAACGGCTTCACACCATCGGTGTACACCTTCGCCAACACGATCAACACCCACGAGGGCGGCACCCACGAGGAGGGTTTCCGCGCCGCGCTGACCCGGGTGGTCAACGCCTACGCCCGGGACAAGAAGCTGCTGAAGGAGAAGGACGCCAACCTCACCGGCGACGATGTCCGGGAGGGGCTCGCCGCGATCGTCTCGATCAAGCTTGCCGAGCCGCAGTTCGAAGGGCAGACGAAGACCAAGCTCGGCAACAGCGAGGCGAAGTCGTTCGTGCAGACGACGTGCAACGAGTGGCTGGCCGACTGGTTCGAGCGCAACCCGTCCGAAGCGAAGGTCGTCATCAACAAGGCGGTGTCCAGCGCGCAGGCGCGGATGGCCGCCCGCCGGGCCCGCGACCTGGTGCGCCGCAAGGGCGCGATGGACATCGGCGGCCTGCCGGGCAAGCTCAAGGACTGCCGGTCGACCAACCCGGAGGAGTGCGAGCTCTACATCGTCGAGGGTGACTCGGCGGGTGGCTCTGCCAAGGAGGGCCGGGACTCGCGGTTCCAGGCCATCCTGCCGATTCGCGGCAAGATCATCAATGTGGAGAAGGCCCGGATCGACCGGGTGCTCAAGAACAACGAGGTGCAGTCGCTGATCACGGCGCTGGGCACCGGTATCCACGACGACTTCGACATCTCCAAGCTCCGTTACCACAAGATCGTGCTGATGGCGGACGCCGATGTGGATGGTCAGCACATCCGCACCCTCCTGCTGACGCTGCTGTTCCGGTTCATGCGACCGCTGGTGGAGCAGGGTTACGTCTACATCGCACAGCCTCCGCTCTACAAGATCAAGTGGCCGCGGTCGGAGCCGGAGTACGCCTATTCCGACAAGGAGCGGGACGGCCTGCTGGAGGCCGGCGCCGCGGCGGGCAGGAAGCTGCCGAAGGAAGACGGCATCCAGCGGTACAAGGGTCTCGGCGAGATGAACGCCGCGGAGCTGTGGGAGACCACGATGGACCCGGCCAACCGCGTGCTGCTGCAGGTCACGCTCGACGACGCCGCCACCGCCGATGAGCTGTTCTCCGTGTTGATGGGCGAGGACGTGGAGGCACGCCGCTCGTTCATCACCCGTAACGCCAAGGACGTTCGCTTCCTGGACGTGTAACCCCGAACTCATCGTCCACACAGGACTGTCCAACCGAGAAGGACCCATGACGGAAACCTTGCCGCCTGCGAACGACCGCGTCGAGCCGGTCGACATCCAGCAGGAAATGCAGCGCTCCTACATCGACTACGCGATGAGCGTGATCGTGTCCCGAGCGCTGCCGGACGTGCGTGACGGGCTCAAGCCGGTGCACCGCCGCGTGCTCTACTCGATGTACGACTCCAACTTCCGGCCTGACCGCGGCTACAACAAGTGCTCCCGCGTCGTCGGCGACGTGATGGGCAACTACCACCCGCACGGTGACTCCGCGATCTACGACGCACTCGTCCGGCTCGCGCAGCCGTGGGCGATGCGGTATCCGCTGATCGACGGCCAGGGCAACTTCGGCTCGCCGGGCAACGACCCGGCGGCCGCCATGCGGTACACCGAGTCGCGCCTCGACCCGCTGGCAATGGAGATGCTGCGGGACATCGAGTCGGACACCGTCGACTTCTCCGACAACTACGACGGCCGTACACAGGAACCGGACGTCCTGCCGAGCCGCATCCCGAATCTGCTGGTCAACGGCGGGTCGGGGATCGCGGTCGGCATGGCGACCAACATCCCGCCGCACAACCTGCGCGAGGTCGCCGACGGCGTTGTCTGGGCGTTGGAGCACCCCGACGCCGCCGATGAAGAGCTGCTCGCCGCGCTCATGCAGCGGATCAAGGGGCCGGACTTCCCGACCAAGGGCCTGATCCTCGGCACGCAGGGCATCGCCGATGCCTACCGCACCGGTCGGGGATCGGTGCGCATGCGTGCTGTCGTGGAGGCCGAGGAGGATGCGAAGGGCCGCACGATCCTGGTCGTCACGGAGCTGCCGTACCAGGTGAACCCGGACAACCTGGTGGAGAGCATCGCCGCGCTCGTACGTGACGGCAAACTCACCGGGATCTCCGACATCGCCGACGAGTCCAACAGCCGCAGCGGTATGCGGATCGTGATCACGCTGAAGCGGGACGCGGTCGCGAAGGTCGTGCTGAACAACCTCTACAAGCACACCCAGCTGCAGTACAACTTCGGCGTCAACATGCTGGCCCTTGTCGACGGCGTGCCGCGCACGCTGCGGCTCGACCAGCTGGTGCGGCACTACGTCAAGCACCAGATCGAGGTCATCATCCGGCGCACTCGCTTCCTGTTGCGCAAGGCGGAGGAGCGGGCCCACATCCTGCGCGGCCTGGTGAAGGCCCTCGACGCCCTCGACGAGGTCATCGCGCTGATCCGGCGGTCGCCGACGGTCGACGTGGCCCGCACCGGCCTGATCGAGCTGCTGGACATCGACGAGATCCAGGCGACCGCGATCCTGGACATGCAGCTGCGCAGGCTCGCCGCGCTCGAGCGGCAGAAGATCATCGACGAGCTGGCCAAGATCGACCTCGAGATCGCGGATCTGAAGGACATCCTGGACAAACCGGAACGACAGCGCACGATCGTGCGCGACGAGCTGGTCGAGATCGTCGACAAGCACGGCGACGACCGGCGTACCCAGATCATCCCGTTCGACGGCGAGGTGTCGGTCGAGGACCTCATCGCCGTCGAGGACGTGGTCGTGACGATTACCCGCACGGGTTACGCCAAGCGGACGAAAACCGATCTGTACCGCTCGCAGAGGCGTGGCGGCAAGGGCGTCCAGGGCGCGACGCTGAAGCAGGACGACATCGTCGCGCACTTCTTCGTGTGCTCGACGCACGACTGGATCCTCTTCTTCACGAACAAGGGCCGGGTCTACCGGGCGAAGGCCTATGACCTGCCCGAGGCCAGCCGCAACGCGCGGGGTCAGCACGTGGCGAACCTGCTCGCCTTCCAGCCGGACGAGCACATCGCCAGCGTGATCGAGATCCCGAACTACGAGGTCGCGCCCTACCTGGTGCTCGCCACACAGAAGGGCCTGGTCAAGAAGTCACGACTGAGCGACTTCGACTCGGCACGTGCCGGCGGGCTGATCGGCATCAACCTCCGTGAAGGCGACGAGCTGGTCGGTGCGGTGCTGGCCGCGGCAGAGGACGACCTGCTGCTGGTGTCGGCCGAAGGCCAGTCCATCCGGTTCCACGCCACCGACGAGACGCTGCGGCCGATGGGCCGGGCGACCTCCGGTGTGCTGGGCATGCGGTTCAACGACGGTGACGAGCTGCTGAGCATCAGCGTCGTGAAGGAGGACTTCTTCCTGCTCGTGGCCACCGATGGTGGATATGCGAAGCGGACGCCGATCGAGGACTATCCAGTACAGGGTCGTGGCGGCAAAGGCGTGCTCACCATCCAGCACGACCGGAAACGTGGCAGGCTGGTAGGAGCACTCATCGTCGACGCCGACGATGAGCTGTACGCCATCACCTCGAGTGGCGGGGTCATCCGGACCCCCGCCGTTCAGGTACGCAAGGCGGGACGGCAGACGAAGGGGGTCCGCTTGATCAACCTCGACGAGGGCACCACCCTGCTCGCGGTTGCACGCAACGCGGACCAGCCCTCGGACGTCCCCAATGGGGAGGACGGCGACGAAACGCCCGAAACTGTGGGGACTGCCGAGGCATCCGAAACCAACGGAACAACGTTAGAGCAGTAGTAGGCGCGGATCTGGACAAGGGACTGACCGTTTGTGACACCACCTGACAACACCGAACGGCGGGGCGGCGCGACCGACACCAACGCGGGCGAGGTCGCCCCACCGTGGCAGCGTGTGGCCAAGGACACCGGTAGCGGCGGCATGGGTCAGGACGGTGACGGGTTCGGCGACCGGTGGTCGGCAGGCCGGCTGCCAGCCGAGGACACCGCGTACCAGCCGCAGGCTCCCTACCCGGCCAACGGCGCCGCCGACACCCAGGTCGCCGGGAACCCCGCGAACCAGCTGTTCGGGCAGCCGACCGAGCCCGCCCAGGCCCGGTCGGGCCGCGAGCAGCCCCAGGCCGTCGGCAAGGGCCGGTCGGCCCCGGTCAGCGCCTTTCGCAGGCCTGGCCGCGGGCCGCGCCGTGCCAGCCTGCAGGTCAAGCGCTTCGACCCGTGGTCGGTACTGAAGCTCTCGCTCGTGCTGGGTGTCGCACTGTTCTTCATCTGGCTCGTGGCCGTGGGCGTGCTCTACACGGTGCTCGACGGCATGGGCGTGTGGGACAAGGTCAACGGCACCTATACCTCGCTGGTGCAGGGTGACACCGCCGAGAGCGCGGGGGAGCCGCTCATCAGCGCGGGCCGGGTGTTCGGTGTCGCCGCGATCGTCGGTGCCATCAACATCGTGCTGATTTCGGCACTGGCCACGGTGAGCGCGTTCATCTACAACGTCTCCGCGGACCTCGCCGGTGGTCTGGAGGTGACCCTCTCGGAACGGGAGTGACCCGGTGCAGGCCGACGCCGCGGCGTCCTGTACTGTTTCTTTCGTTCTCAGGGCCCATAGCTCAGGCGGTTAGAGCGCTTCGCTGATAACGAAGAGGTCGGAGGTTCAAGTCCTCCTGGGCCCACAGTCACCCCGGTTGCGCTGACAGGCAAGACAGCGCAGCCGGGGTTTTGTGTTAGGTGAGTGTTGGGCCGATTTGTGGCCAAGATTGTGGCCAATTTGCTCGTTGTCGAGACGTTTCTGCCCTCTTCCGTGCCTTCGAAGGGGTGGTCAGCGTCCCTTGTCGTGAGCTGACGTCGTCGTCGGTGGTAGGTGTGTCGTGTTGCAGTTCTCGCTTATCGACCGCCTAGCCTCCTCTTGTGCGTCTTCTGTTCTTCCACGGCGCGGGCGGTTTCGACGACGACCGGGCTATCGCCGACGATCTCGGTCGGGCGCTCGGTTCACCGATCAATGTGCCGCGCCTTCCAGACGAGGACATGTCCCTCGAGGCATGGGCAACTCCGATCCGGCGGAGCCTCGGAGAGCTCAGAGCCGACGATGCCGTCGTCGCGCACTCGTTCGGCGCGTCGGTCCTCCTGCACGTGCTTGCCGAGGGTGTGCCTGCACCGTCGAAAGTGGTGCTGCTGGCGATGCCGAACTGGGGGCCGAACGGCTGGGACGTCGAGGATTACGCGTTCGGAGGAACTGAACCACTCTTGCCCTTCTCGTTGCACCACTGCCGTGACGACGAGGTGGTGCCGTTCGTCCATCTCGCGCTGAACGCCGCCGAGTTGCCTTCTGCCCGCGTGCGCGAGCACGCATCTGGCGGCCATCAGTTCGACGGCTTGGCCGACACGATCTCCGCGGACCTGGTTGGCTGAGTTAGCGTTCTGCCACTAGCTAGAGGTTGGTGCCCCAAAGTTCCAGTCGTCCTCTGCGACGTACTTGGGTGGGAGAAACTGGGAGTCAACGGGTAGGGCTCCCGGGATGCGGCCTTTGTGCGACTAAGTGAGCGACTACGCCGCTTGTGGCTGTTGGGTGGGTTGGTGCCGGCTGCCGTCCATGGCGCGCTGTATGCACGGCGGCGTAGGCGCCGTCTCCAGCTGGCTTCTGAGCATGGCTCGTCTTCCTCGGGTTAGGCGACGCGATGCGGCCGGTCGGCCCCGGCCTGCAGGCCGGAGGTGATGGTCTTGAGGGCCGAGGTTCAGATCCTCCTGGGTCCATAGCCATCTGGTCGCCGATGTCGGGACCTCGTCCTCTGCTCGGCAGTTCGTCGCGTGCAGACAATTGATACGGCATGCATTCGAACTGGGAGCGCCGATCATGTCCGACACCACGAAGCTGAAGACCAAGCAGACAGTCACCCGCGGTGAGGCGGCGGAGTACCTGATGGCCCTGGCTCGGGCCTTGGCATCGACAGAGGGCGGGGAGATCGAACTCGCCGGACAGCGGGTCACCGTGCAGGCCGCCGACCCGGTCCAAGCGGAAATCGAGATCGAGACCGGCGGACCCAAGTCGGAAATCGAGATCGAGCTGTCCTGGGCCACTGCCGGTCCCTCGCATTAGCCCGATGTCGTGGCAGCCCGTGTGCCGAACCGGCGTAAACCCGATCTCCGGCGGTGCAGTAGCATCGCTGTCGCAGGGTCAGCAGGGTTGTTGTCGAGGAGGGCCTTCACATGAAGAAGCTGTTGGCGCTCGCGGTCATCGCGGGTGGCGTATTCTTCGTGATCAAGCGCAACAAGGACGCCAAGGCGGAGGCCGACCTGTGGCGCGAGGCCACGGCGCCGACCGACGGTCCGCTGAACGGTGTGTCGTCGAACGGTAGCGCGCCGGCCAAGGCCGGTTCCGACTCCGCCAGCAAGAACTGAACTTTCGCGGGCGCACCGCCCGCGTCAGGGGCTGTAGCTCAATTGGTAGAGCGCCGCTTTTGCAAGGCGGAGGTCAGGGGTTCGATTCCCCTCAGCTCCACATAGTTTGACCTGGTGTTTTAGGCCTCGGCTAGCCGTCGCACCTTGTGTGCTGGGGATCGCAATCGGCAGCACCGCTGGTTGTGGTGACATCATGTTGTCATGCGGATCCGATCTGACTTAACCGTTGACGATGAGGCGCTCGCCGCGTTCTGCCGTCGGCACGGCATCCGCCGGCTGGCGCTGTTCGGATCGGTGCTCGGCGACAAGTTCACAGCTGACAGTGATGTCGACGTCCTTGTCGAGTTCACGCCTGGGAAAACCCCGGGCCTGCTCAGGCTCGCCGAGATGGAACTCGAGCTTGGTGAGTTGATCGGGGGGCGCGAGGTCGAGCTGCGTACCTACGAAGACCTGAGCCACCTGTTCCGTGACCGGGTACGAGCGTCGGCGGTGCCGCTGTATGCCGCCGCTTGACGATGAGGTGCGCATAACCCATCTCATCGAGGCAGCGGAGAAGGCGGTGGCGTTCGCTGCCGAGCGCGACCGTGCCGCCTTGGATCAGGACGAGCTGTTCCGCCTGGCGCTGACCAAGCTTGTCGAGATCGTCGGCGAGGCCGCCAAGCAGGTCAGCAATGCGAGGAAGCAGGCACACCCGGACGTGCCGTGGCGGGCGGCCGCCCGGATGCGTGATCGACTGACCCACCACTACTTCGACATCAACCTCGACATCCTCTGGTCGACCGTGACGGTTGACCTGCCGGAACTACTCAAAGTCGTGCCGCGGCCGAACTCCCTTACCGACGGTTCCTCCTGATGTCGCGGCTTGGGCATGGTGGCTGAATGGGAATCATCATGGGAGCGAAAGGCAGCCGCACACAGCCATGGTGTGCACCACAGGCAAGGGCGGACCGCGCTGCCGGGGACCGACCGCGAGCCCAGCCTCGCCGCAGCCGCCCCTGACCTGCTCGACAAGCTCGAACTCGAGCAGGTCGTGCTCGGCGGCTGCTCGATGGGCGGTGTCCATGGCCGTGCTGCGCGCCGCGCCCGAGCGCGTCGCCGGGCTGGTCCTCATCGACACCAAATCCACCGCCGACACCCGAGCCTCCTCTACGGCGAGACCGAGGAGCAGCGCTGGGACCACTGCGCGCAGCCGACCCGGTGCGGCTGCCCTCGATCGCCGCGGTCTGACCCAGGTCCGGGGAGCGTCGCACGGGCTGGCCGGCTAAGGGGTGCGCTCAGTGGGTGAGCGGTTGGCCGCACCGTATGCGGTGGGCGTAGAGGAATGCGATACGGGCTCGGTCCCCGCCGGTGGCAGGAACCGAGCCCGACGGTGTCAGCCCTGCGGAATGTTGCGCCGCTCGGGGATTGACTCATACCGCTGCGGGTCGATGTCGTCCAGCGTGCCGTCAGTGACGGTGTCGAGAATGCCGAACAGGCCCACCTCGATCTGCTTGTTGAGCATGCCGTTCTGCTTCTGCCCCCACGACTGGGTCTGCCCGCGGGTCTCGAACAGCACCGTGGCGCTGCCGCGGAGAGCGAACGCGCCGAGCGCGGTGCCGGGCAGATTGGTGTCCTGTGGGTAGAGCGTCACCTTGCTCTGCGGCGCGTTGCCGGACTGGAGTGCGTCATACACGGCGACGTTGACGCGGCGTGACGCGTCGTAGTCGAACTTGGGCCAGTTCCCGTGCTGCTCCGGGTCCGCGATGAACCTGCCCGAGATGGACAGCGTCGTGTAGTCGTCCATGCCCTCGCCGGTGTAGCAGGGCGCCTGGTTGTGCAGGTCGACGAAGACGTCCACGGTGCCGAACTCCTGCTCGAGGGCCCGATACACGTCACGGCTCGTCTGCGCTTCCGGAGTGACGTACCAGCCGACGGACGCGCTGTTGCCCGGGAAGTCGCCTGCTTGCGGAACGTAGTCGAGGTTCGGGTTGAAGTCGCGGTTGACGTCGAAGCCGCCCACCCGGGAGTTGTAGTTCCAGGCCGGCTGCGCACCCGCGAGCTGCGGGAACTCGCCCGCCACGTCGTCCCAGGTGGTGGCGTTCTGCCTGCGATCGAGCTCAGCGCCATCGCCGTTGAGCTGCGGCACGGCCACCACGGTCACCTCCTCGCGGATCTGTGCCGATCGCGCGGAGTTGTTACCGAGAGTCCGCAGCACCTCGATTAGCGCCGCGGTGCCGTTCATCTCGTTGCCGTGGATCTGGCTCTGGATGAGGACGACGGTGTCACCCTCGCCCACCCGCGCCGACCAGATCTCGCGTCCCTGGTTGGTGTACCCGGCGACGTCGACTGCGACCTTGCCGCCGCTGGTGTACTCGATCTGGTGCAGGCTGCGGCCGACCTCTTCATGGCTGATGAACCCCTCGACCGAGGTGCCACCGGTTTCTGTGCCGCAGTGCGCGGTGAGCGGTTGTGCCGCAGCCGGTGCGCTCACCAGAGCGGCGCAGGAGATTCCCACCAGCGCGATCGTCGGGAGCGCGAGGCTCCGCCGTAACCGAGAGCTCAGAGATGACCCGCCGGTGCCAGCCGCGGCGGATGTCCGTTTCAGGGCATTCACGGTGCCCAACCTAAGATCATCGGCGGCCCCGAAACAGAAACTAAAGTCGGGCAACTGGGCCGTACGCCGCCGGACTGTTCATAGTGGAACTCCTGTGCGGCGAACCTAGTCGCGAGATACGCGGAACCACAGCATCGTTGCCAGCGGCATGTGGTCCGCCCGCAACCGTTCGAGCTTCACCGTGGACCCGCCAGGATGGTCGAAAAGCCGTACGCCGTCGCCGAGCAGGACCGGCGCGATGAACACCAGGACCTCGTCGAGCACGCCCGCTTCAATGCACTGCCGCGCGACGTCCGCGCCGAGGACGTTGACGTACTTGCCACCCGCCGCCGCTTTCGCCGCCGTGACAGCGCTGTCGAGGTCGGTGACGAACGTGATGTCCGGTGCTGACTTGGCCGGGGGGTTGTGCGTGAGAACGAACTGCGGCCCGCTCCACGCACCGCCGAAGGCGCCCTCCTGCTCCGTGCCCCGGTTCGGGTCATCGCCGCGGAAGGTGCGGTTGCCGACGAGTATCGCGCCGATCTGCGCGACGAGGTCCTCCGCCGTCGGATTCGGTCCCTGGTAGTCCGTCATCCACGACATGTCCCCGCCGGGGCCGGTGATGAAGCCGTCCAGCGACATGGTGACCGAGTACAACAGCTTGCTCATGGGCTACCTTTCCGTCGAAACCAGGTGACCGACGTTGTGACAGCCGGCGACGCCGAAACTCATCGTCAGCTGCCGCGGTGCACCTGAACCGCGGCTCGGTGGGCGGCGAGAGTGCTGGCCACGACACCGATCAGGAACACCGCGACCCAGGCACAGATCGTCACGGCGTACAGCGCTGGCAGGCCCGTGGCGAACGGGCTCACGAGCGCGATCACGGCCGTCGTGACGGCGGTGAGGTGGGCAGGGCGGCGGGCTGCCGCGTGCCCACGCGACCACGCCTCGGGTGACCGCAGGGTCGAGGCGATACGGATCCCCACGGCGACGTTGCGCCCGAACCGGCCTTGCGCCAGTGCACGGGCGAGTACGTCCAGGATGAGTGAACACCCCAGCAACAGCACGGCGATCACGATCGCGGCGACGATGTCCGGCGCGTCGGTCGGCACGAGACCCCTTCCTCTCGGCTGGTCCTGACCCTATCGGTCTCAACTTCGTGGGACGGTGACGCCTTTGCGCTGCTCAGCCGGGTGTCTGACGCTGCGGCGGGCCGGTTCCGCGGCCTAGTCTCGGTGGTGTGGCGGCGAGCACATCCATCGTGAAGCGACTGCTGGTCGGCCGTCCCTTCCGCAGCGACCGGCTCGGCCGGGAGCTACTCCCCAAACGGCTCGCGCTGCCGATCTTCGCCAGCGACCCGCTGTCGTCGGTCACCTATGCCACCCAGGAGATCCTGCTGATCCTCTCGCTCGGTGGGCTCGCCTTCTTCCACCTGGCTCCCTGGGTGGCCGCCGCGGTCGTGGTGCTGCTCGTGGTCGTCGTGCTGTCCTACCGGCAGGTGGTGCAGGCCTATCCGAGTGGTGGCGGCTCCTACGAGGTCGCCTCGAAGAACCTCGGCCGCTCCGCGGGCTTGGTTGTGGCCGGAGCGCTGCTCGTCGACTACATCATGACCGTCGCGGTGTCGGTCGCCGCCGGGGTGGACAACATCATCTCCGCCATCCCCGCACTGAACGCCTACCGGATACCACTGAACATCGGCTTCATCGTCGTGCTCACCACGCTGAACCTTCGTGGGGTGCGGGAGTCCGGTCGTGCCTTCGCGATCCCGACGTACCTGTTCGTCGCGGGGGTGCTGCTGATGATCGTCGTCGGCTTCGCCCAGACGCTGGCGGGTTCGGCCCCGGTCGCGGAGAGCGCAGGCTGGAGCATCCAACCCGAAGAGGTCGGCCTCAGCGGGCTGGTGCTGGTGTTTCTCGTGCTGCGCGCGTTCTCCTCGGGATGCACTGCTCTCACCGGTGCTGAGGCCATTTCCAACGGCGTTCCCGCGTTCCGCAAACCCAAGGGGCTCAACGCCGCCCGCACCATGACCGCGATGGGCGTGTTGTCCATCGTGATGTTCAGCGGTATCACCGTGCTGGCCATGATCTCCCAGGTCCGGGTGGCGGAGAACACCTGTGACCTCATCGGTTTCACCGGCAACTGCCAGACCGATCCGCAGCGCACCGTGATCGCGCAGATCGCCGCGGCGGTGTTCGGTGGTGGCAACAGTGTGCTGTTCTACTACCTGCAGGGGACCGCGGCGCTGATCCTGATCCTGGCCGCCAACACCGCGTTCAACGGTTTCCCGCTGCTGGCCTCGATCCTGGCCCAGGACCGTTACCTGCCAAGGCAGCTGCACACCCGCGGAGACCGGTTGGCCTTCTCCAACGGCATCATCGCGCTGGCCGCGATCGCCGGGGTCCTGATCTACGTCTTCGACGGGTCGACCACCCGGTTGATCCAGCTCTACATCGTCGGCGTGTTCACCTCCTTCACCCTGTGCCAGATCGGCATGGTCCGGCACTGGAACCGCGAACTCGGCAACGCGGACAGCCGTGCCCAGCGCCGGCGTATCCAGCGGGGCCGGATCATCAACGCGTTCGGTGCCTGTTTCACCGGGCTGGTGCTCATCGTGGTGCTGCTGACCAAGTTCACGCACGGCGCTTACCTGGTGGTCATCGCCATCCCGTTGCTGTACCTGCTCATGCGCGCCATTCACCGGCACTACCAGCAGGTGCACGACGAGTTGAGCCCGGACGAGCCCAGTTCCCTGCTGCCCAGCCGGGTGCACGCACTGGTGCTGGTGTCCACGCTGCACAAGCCAACGCTGCGGGCACTCGCCTTCGCCCGCGCCACCAGGCCGGACAGTCTGACCGCTATCACGATCAACATCGACGATGCCGAAACCCGCGAACTCCAACGGCAATGGGACGAGTACGGGATCAAGGTGCCGCTCAAGGTGCTCGAATCTCCCTACCGGGAGATCACCAGGCCGGTTCTGCGCTACATCAAGCACGTGCGCGGCGAGAATCCCCGCGACATCGTGTTCGTCTACGTTCCGGAGTACGTCGTCGGGCGCTGGTGGGAGAACGTGCTCCACAACCAGAGCGCGCTCCGGCTGAAGGCTCGGCTGCGGTTCGAACCAGGCGTCATGGTGGCCAGCGTGCCATGGCAGCTGCGCGCGAGCCGGGGCCGTGAGCTGCGCCGTCCTCGCAACCTGCCCGGCGATGTCCGTCGTGGCATATCCCCGCCGGGGCAGCAGGAACCGCGCTGACGTCAAGGCAGGCAGCGCGTCTGGTTCACTGTGCTACCTATGCGACGACTGCTCATGATCGGCGCGGCTGCCGCGCTGCTCGCCGGCTGTTCTGCCGGGGGCGACCAGCCCGCCGAATCCGCACCGACGACGGCGGCTTCGACGCCACAGAGCTCGACCGCGCCGGAACCGCCGCCGGCGCCGGAACCGGTGGCCGACGGACCTTGCCCGTACCTGGCCACCGACGAGGTCGCGCGGGCCAACGGCCAGCGGGTGGCCCAGGTGCGCCTTTCGGCGGACCAGCAACCGCACCCCTCATGCTTCTTCTACCGCTCGGACGGCAACATCCAGCTCACTGTCCGTGTCTACGTCGGTGACCCTGCCGTGGCGACCTCGCTCGTCGATGAGGCGGCCCCGATCGACACGTCGAACCCCACCGAGCAGCCTCCCGGCTGGCAGGGCGGTTACGAGTCCACCGACAGCGGCGCCGTCTACGCCGTCGCGAAGGGCGACAGCGCCGTGATCGTGACGACGAACCAGCAACAGAGCGTGAAGGCCCGCTCGGTCGCCACAGCGGCGATCTCGGGTCTTGGCATGTGAGAGTGACCGACAGATACCACTGCGTGTTGGCCAAGTTGATCTTGTACTAGTCTTGCGCGCACCGCAGGTGTGACGACTCCCTGCGCCCCCACAATCGTTGATCAAGAAGTACGAAGGATAGGTACTCGTGGCTGACACCCTCAAGGAAGCGCTGCTCGACTCGAACCGTCGCCCGGCCGTCGTGACGGACCTGCAGACCCTGATCGACGAGGAGGTGGCGGCCAAGGGCGGTGTTTCCGGCGCCGTCATCAAGACCGGCTACGCCGCCGTGAAGAAGATCAAGCCGGGCATCATCGGCTCCGCTGCGGACAGCCTGCTCGACGACTTCGTCCTGGCCCTCGAGCCGATCTTCGCCGAGTACAAGAGGAGCGGCGCCGGCAGCTTCGCGGCCTACCTGCCGACCCGCGCGGACGAGGCCTCCAACGCGCTGCTGTCGGTCACCGACGCCCGTGCCGAGAGGAGCAGCCGCGACAGCATCAAGAAGGTCTACGGCAAGCTCCGCCCGAAGGGCAAGGAGAACGTCGAGGAGGCGCTGCCCCGCCTCGGCCAGCTGATCGACAAGTACGCTTCCTGATCCCAAGTCCTACAGCGAAGGCCACCTTCCATGCGTTCGATGCACGGAAGGTGGCCTTCTCTGCTGTGGCGAGCCGCTAGCTCTTCTTCTGCTGCTGCTGGCTGCTCGACGACGTCTGCTGGCCGTTGCGCTGTGCTGAGGCGCTCGGCGCGGGCTTCGCCGGCGGGGCCGGTTTCGGTGTGGTCTTGGCCGGTGCGCTCGGCGGTGTGCTCGGCTTCGCCGCCTCCGTCGCCGGCTTCGCCGGGGCGGGCGCGTCCGTGCTGCGCGGCGGTGCAGGCGCGACCGGCGGCTCTGGCTTGGACCTCAGTGCGTAGGCCACGATGCCGGCCAGCGCGCCGATCCCCAGCAGCCACGGCAGCTTCCGGCGCTTCTTCTTCTCACCGGTGGCAGCTGTCTTCGCCTCGGCCATTGCGGCCTTGAATTCCTTCTTGGCGTTCTTGAAGTCCTTCTTCCCCCGCCGCTTGGACTGACCAGTGGCCTTGGCCGCCTTGATGGCCGCCTTCTTGGCCTTGCGTCCCGGCGCCCGCATCTCCTCCGCGCGCTCCGCGGCCACCTTGCGGGCCTGCTTGGCGCTCTTCGCGACTTCCTTGCGGGTCCGCTTGGCCTGCGCGGCCAGCTTCTTGCGCGTACGGCGGGAGGTCTCCGCAAGCTCCTGGCGCGCGGTCTCGGTGCTCTCGCTGAGCCGCTGCTCGGCGACCTGCGCGACCTGTGCGGCCACCTCGGCGCCTGCCTTGCTCACTTCGAGAGCACGTTTTCTCAGCGCGCGTGAGCCGTTCTTGACGGACTCACCCGCCGTTTCCGCCGTTCGAGCCATCACGTTCACCTCGTCAATCGGTTGATGTCTAGGTCTGTGCTGGTATCCATCCTGCCCCTTTCCGGGCTATCTCGCCGAGGATGGCACGATGAGTCGTGTGACTGAGAGCAACGAATCCCCCGGTGGAGCCACGATGAAGGCAACGCTGCACACGAACCGCGGCGACATCACGATCAACCTGCTGCCTGATCACGCGCCGAAGACCGTCGCGAACTTCGTCGGCCTCGCGGAGGGCACGAAGGAGTACACGCAGCCGAATGCGAAGGGGGAGAACTCGGGCCCGTTCTACGACGGCGCCATTTTCCACCGGGTCATCGAGGGTTTCATGATCCAGGGTGGTGACCCGACGGGCACCGGCCGCGGCGGTCCCGGCTACAAGTTCGGCGACGAGTTCCACCCGGAACTGCAGTTCAACAAGCCGTACCTGCTGGCGATGGCCAACGCAGGCCCCGGCACCAACGGCTCGCAGTTCTTCATCACCGTCGCGCCCACTGCGCACCTGAACTTCAAGCACACGATCTTCGGTGAGGTCGCCGACCAGGATTCGCGCAACGTGGTCGACGGGATCGCGCGCACCGCGACCGGCCCCGCCGACAAGCCGCTCGAGGACGTCGTCATCGAGCGCATCACCATCGTCCGCAGCTGAGCGCGAGGCGGCTTTCCTCGTCGAAGAACAGGTAGGTTGGAAAGCACTGTGAGCCAACCTCCTTATCCGCCTCAGTACGGGCAGCCCCCTCAGCAGGAGGCGCTGCCCGGGTGCTGGTGGCATCCGAGCCGGCAGACCGGTCTGCGCTGCGTGCGGTGCAACCGGCCTGCCTGTCCGGACTGCCTGCGTGAGGCCTCCGTCGGGTACCAGTGCATTGACTGCGTGCAGGCCGCGCAGCGGGAGCACCGCGCCCATAGCGCGCGGTACCGCCGAGCCGGGTATGGCGCCAGGACGGTTGCCGGGGCGCGCGTAACGCAGCGCCCCGTCGTCACGCCGGCCCTCATCGCGATCAACGTGCTGGTCTACGTGGTGACGGTGGTCCAGGCCCGTAGCCTGATGGACAACAACCGGTCGGCACTGTTCGATGATGGCGTCCTGTGGCCGCTCGGCATCGTGGCACATGACGAGTGGTGGCGGCTGTTCAGCTCGGGCTTCCTCCACTATGGCCTGCTCCACATCGCGCTGAACATGCTCGCGCTGTGGGTACTCGGCCGCGATCTGGAGCTCCTGCTGGGCAGGGCCCGCTATCTCGCCGTCTACTTCGTCTCGATGCTCGGCGGCGCGGTGGCCGTGTTCACCTTCGGGGGCGCCAACACCGGCACGGCCGGCGCGTCCGGTGCGATCTACGGCCTGATGGGCGCGCTCTTCGTCGCCGTGCTGCGGCTCCGGCTCAATCCGGGGCCCGCCGTCGGGATCATCCTGCTGAACCTGGTGATCAGTATTTCGATCCCGGGCATCTCACTGCTCGGGCACGTGGGCGGACTCGTGGTCGGTGCGCTGGCCATGGTCGCAATGGTCTACGCCCCTGAGAAGAACCGGCTCGTCTACCAGGCTGGTGCGCTCGCGCTGGTCACGGTGGCGCTGATCGGCTTGCTCGTCTACCGCGACAGCCAGCTCTGCAGCGCCTACGGTCTCTGCGTCTAACCCGGGCGTAGGGCCGTGAGCTCGTCATGGACGTCACGTGGATCGGCGCCGAGTTCCACCCAGCCGAACACCACGAGGTCCTCGCCCTCCAGCTCCAGCGCGGCGACATCGCGGCCGAGCCGGCGCGCTGTGGTCAACCGCACGTCGACCTCGTCCCAGGCGAGCCGCTTGCTGCCGCCCAGCGTCCGGATGCGCACACCCCAGTGATCCGCGCACAGGCGCGGGCGCAGGAACGTCCCATGCGCGGCGGCGGCGAGCAGCGCGAGTGTGGCGACCGCGAGCAGTAGCGTGCCGGGCCGGTCCCCGGAGAGTGCGGTGCCCACCTTTCCCGCCACGGCGGCCGCGGCGAGCAGCCAGCCGACCGCGACCAGACGCATGCTTGGCGCCCAACTCAAGGTGGAGTTATCCACAGGGGTTGTCCACAATGGGGATTAGTCACACTGTTGTAATTCGATGTCAAGCCGCCATTCGGCGTACCACAATGCGGTCAGCGCCAGCGCATTGTCATGAGCAGGCCGCTGATCATGAGCGTGAACCCGATCGCGAAGTTCCAGTTGCCCAGCTCCAGCATGAAGGGGATCCTTGACCCGGCAAGGTAGTTCACTACCAGCCAGGCGAGCCCCAGCAACATCAGGCCGAACATCACGGTCTTGTAGACCGGATGCGAAGGGCCCGCCGCGCGCACCTTGACCGGTGTGCGGCGATCGGTTGGCGGGGTGTACGCCGTCTTCTTGCGGACCTTCGACTTGGGCATAGGAGTCCTCGCGTGCTGTCGGGTCAATCCGTGGCAGTCGCGAAACTGCCGCCACCTGCACACGTTAACGTAAAGGTGCAGGCGCTAGAACTGGGGAGCGAGCGCCGGAACATCCGAGAGGAGCTCGCTTGTCGAGGTACGAGGAGCCGGAGACCCGTGAGATCGCCGTCCCGGACTTCAGCAGGCGCCCGCCCGGCCCGCCGAGAACACCACAGCGCCCTCCGGCCAGACCACCACGTCGGCCAGGAGACCAGCCGCCGCGGCCGGGCGGCAACGGCCGGCGCCCGACCGGGCAGGCGCCGCCGCCGCGCAAGCCCCCGACCTCACCACCCGCGACGCCTGCGCGCTCGGGTGGCGGCGTGGGCCGGACCATCGTGCGGACCTTCGGCGAGATCCTCATCACGCTCGGCGTGACGATGCTCCTGTTCGTGGTCTACGAGCTCTACGTCACCAACTGGATGTCGGGCAGGCTGCAGGACGAGGCCAGCGCCGAGCTCGAGCAGCAGTGGTCGCAGCCGCAGGAACGGCAGCTGCACACCGAGCCCCTTGACGGCAGGGCCTTCGCGCGTATCTACATCCCGGTGTTCGGCGCCGACTGGAACTTCACGGTGCAACAGGGGGTCGATGCGGCCACGTTGGAGGTCGGCCCCGGCCACTACAAGAGCACGGCCATGCCGGGGGAGCCTGGCAACGTCGGCATCGCCGGGCACCGCGTCGGCAAGGGCGCGCCCTTCAACGACCTGGACCTGCTCAACTCGTGTGACGCGGTCGTCATCGAAACGGCCGACAGCTTCTATGTCTACCGCGTGCTGCCCATGAGCGGTGAGGTCGCCGGCTGGGCACAGGGCAAGGGGAGCGACCCGAAGTGCGCGAACGTCGCGCCGCTGCAGGACCGCAACAGCGCCTATCGGCAGACCGTCGGGCGGGTGATCGTCACGCCGAACCGCGGCGACGCCGTGGCGCCGGTGCCCTACCAGCCAGCGAACATCCTGCCCGAGACCGACCAGGCTCCACTGCTCACGCTCACCACCTGCCACCCGCAGTTCTCCGACCGCGAGCGCATGATCATCCACGGGGTGCTGACCGACCAGTTCCAGAAGCAGCCCGGGACCGGCTACGCCGAGCTGCTGAAAGAGATCGGGGAGGCCTGATGTACGGCTGGCTCTGGCGGCTGCTGCCCGGCCCGCTCGCCGTGCGCATCACGCTCGCCGCGGTGTTGCTGCTCGGCGTGGTGGCGCTGCTGATGTTCGTGGTCTTCCCGTGGTTGGAGCCAATGCTGCCGTTCAACGACGTCTCCGTCGAGGATTAGGCTGGCCGGCATGCGCGTACTCGTCGTCGACAACTACGACAGCTTCGTCTACAACCTGGTGCAGTACCTCGCCCAGCTCGGCGCGGACTGCACGGTGTGGCGCAACGATGTCGTGGACCTCGACGCGATCAGCGAGTTCGACGGCGTGCTGGTGTCGCCAGGGCCGGGTACCCCCGAGCGGGCGGGCCAGAGTGTCGACGTCGTGCGCCGCTGCGCCGATGAGAACGTTCCGATGCTGGGAGTCTGTCTCGGACACCAGGCCATCGGCGTCGCGTGGGGCGCGACCGTCGACCGCGCCCCCGAGCTGCTGCACGGCAAGACCAGCCGGGTCCAGCACACCGGGACGGGTGTGCTCGCCGGCCTGCCGAACCCCTTCACGGCGACGCGGTACCACTCGCTCACCGTGCTGCCCGACACGATCCCGGACGTTTTCGAGGTCACCGGTCGCACGGAATCCGGTGTGGTCATGGGCATGCGGCACCGCGAGCTGCCCATCGAGGGCGTGCAGTTCCACCCCGAGTCGGTGCTGACCGAAGGCGGCCACCGGATGCTCGCCAACTGGCTGGCCGCGACGGGCCACCCCGTGCCGGACAGGATCGTCAACGACCTCGAACGCGCAACCCGCGCACTACAGCGCTCGGCAGTCGTCTGACCGATGCGGCACCTGGCTGGGGTGGGCAAGCGCTACGGACGCGCGGCGCCGGTTCTCACCAGCGTGGACCTGGACATCAGCCCGGGGCAGGTCGTAGCCGTCGTCGGCCGCAACGGCGGCGGCAAGTCGACCCTCCTGCGCATTGTGGCCGGGCTCGCCCGGCCTTCGTGCGGCACGGTCAGCGGCAGGCCGTCGACAGGCTACGTCCCGGACCGGTTCCCCGGAGCGCAACGCTTCACCGCGCTCGGCTACCTGGTCCACATGGGACGGATCGGTGGCCTGTCGAGCGAGGACGCGCGGCGCCGGGGTGGCGCCTGGCTCGACCGCTTCTCTCTGGCCGGCGGTCCGGACAGCCAACTGCGGGACCTGTCGAAAGGCAACGCCCAGAAGGTGGGGCTCGCGCAGGCGTTGCTCGCCGAGCCGCGGCTGCTCGTGCTCGACGAGCCGTTCTCCGGTCTCGACCAGAACGCGCACGGCGTGCTCGCCGGGGTCTTCGCCGAGCAGCGGGCCCGCGGTGCCAGCGTGGTGTTCAGCGAGCACAGGGCCGAACTGGCGCAGGAGCACGCCACAAGTGCGTTCCGGCTCGCCGACGGCAGGCTCGCCCCGCTCGATGTGGAAGCCGACGGCGGCACGGCACGGATCGTCCTTTCCGGTGCCGATCCGGTGGCCTGGCGGGCCGAACAGCACGTACTGCGCGTGGTCGAGACCGCCGACCACGTCGAGCTCACTGTCTCCGGCACGTGCTGCGACGCGATCCTGCTGCGCGCGCTGCAGCGTGGGTGCTCGGTGTGGCAGGTCGAGAGGCCGACGAACGTTCCATGATCGCGACGACGCGGTACGAGCTCGCACTGCTGCTGCATTCGCAGCGCTACCTGCCCGCCCTCATCGCATTCCTCGGCACACTCGCCGTGCTCTACACCAGTCCGGGCGCGCCGGTGCTACCCGAGTTCGCGATCAGCGCGGGTGCGCTCGTGGTGGTGACCACCTGGCTGACCATCGCGCTCGCCGACGCGGAGGACCCGGTGCAACGGCTGATCACGGTGAGCCGCGCCGGTGGGCCACTGGTGGCGCTCGGCGGACTCGTGCTGGCCGTGCTCACCTGTGCGGTGGCGCTGACCGCGGTGTCCCTGCTGTGGGCGGCGTTGGTGCACGGTGGCATCGCGACCGCGGAACTCGGCTGGGGCGCACTTGCTCACCTCGTGGCCGCGTGCACCGGCGCCGCGATCGGCCTGCCCTGTTCCCGGCTCGTCGTCCCTCGCGTGGGCTACACCGTGATCGCGGCACTGCTCGCACTCGCCGTGGTGCTGCTGGTGCGCTGGGTACCGCTGGTGAATCCGATGCTGCGCGCGCTCGCCGGCGACACCGCGCCAGGCACGCTCGCCCTGGTGAGTGCGGCGCTGTCCGTCGGCGCCCTCGCCGTGAGCGGCATTGCCACCGTGGTTGCCGGTCGGCGCTGACCGGCAACCACGTCAGTTCCCGTCGCCGCGGCCCCCGGGGAGTCCGGGGATCGATGGCTCCGTCGTTTCCGACGTCTCGGTCTGCCCGTTCTCCTCACCGATGAACAGGGTGATCGACTGGTTCTTGGTGATCGTCGAGCCTGCCGAGGGGCTCGTGTTGGTCACCTTGCCGACGTCCTTGTTGTCGCGCACCTCTTCGGGCTGTACGTGGACGTTGCCGCTCCAGCCTGCGTTGCGCAGCTCCGCCAGCGCCTGGTCCTCGGTCATGCCGACCAGATCCGGCATCGAGATCTGCTGGTTCGCTCCATTGGAGACGTCCAGCGTGATCTCCGTACCCGCGGGGAAGCTCCCGGCGTTCGGTGTCTGGTTGACCACTTGCCCAGCGGGTTCCGCCGAGTCGACGTTGTTGCGGATCACCGCGAAGCCGAGAGACTCGAGTTGCGACTGCGCCCCATCGGCCTGCTGACCGGTGAAGTTCGGCACGTCGATCGTCTCCGGCGCCTTGCCGATGGTGATCCGGACCGTGGAGCCCGTCTCGACCTCGGTCCCGGCACCCGGCGTCTGCTCGAGGACCTTGCCGACCGCGCTCTCGTCGTTGACGACCGTTTCGGAGACGTTCTGGTCGAGCACGAGGTTGGCCTCGCGCAGCCGTTCCTCGGCGCCCGACCGGTCAAGGCCGGACAGGTCGGGTACCTGCACCTTCGCCGGAGCCGCCCCCACGCGCAGCACGATCTCCTGCGTCGCCGCCACCTGCTGGTCAGGCTGCGGGGCGGTGCTGATCACCTTGCCGACCTGGTCGGCCGTGCACCCCTCCGTGCCGTCGGCGCTGGGCCGGTCGAGGCAGGCGACGTCCTCCCTGCGCAGGTTGTTGAACCCGGCCGCGCGCAGCCGGGTCTCCGCCTGCTCGACGGTCTGCCCACGCACGTCGGGGACGGCCACCAGGTCGGGCTGCTGGTTGAAGGCGCCCATGATCCACGCGACGAAGGCGGCCATTCCGACCGCCAGCAGCACGAGCAGGGCCGCGATGATCCCGCGCCTGCGGCGTCTGCGGCGCGCGTCCTCCTCGGCATCGTAGGCATCCGGGGTGTAGTCGTCGTAGCCGTACGACTCGGGTTGGCTGCGGCCGGCGTTGAGCACCTGCGTGCGCTCGTCGTCGGACATCACCATGGGTGCCGACGGGCGCTGCCCCGACAGCGTGCGCACCAGGTCAGAGCGCATCTCGGCCGCGGACTGGTACCGGTTCGCGGCGCCCTTCGCCAGCGCTTTGAGCACGACGGCGTCGAGCTCCGGCGACACGGCGGGGTTGACCGCCGACGGTGGCTTCGGGTCCTCTCGGACGTGCTGGTAGGCGACCGCGACGGGGGAGTCGCCAGTGAACGGTGGCTCCCCGGTGACCAGCTCGTAGAGGACACATCCGGCTGCGTAGACGTCGCTGCGCGCATCCACCTGCTCGCCGCGGGCCTGCTCCGGCGACAGGTACTGCGCGGTGCCGATCACCGCCGCGGTCTGCGTCATCGCGGCCTGTCCGTCGTGCAGGGCACGCGCGATGCCGAAGTCCATGACCTTCACGGCGCCGTTGCGCGTGATCATGATGTTGGCCGGCTTCACGTCCCGGTGCACGATGCCGTGCCGGTGCGAGAAGTCGAGGGCGGCGCAGACGTCGGCCATGACCTCCATGGCCCGCTTCTGCGACATCGGACCCTCGGTCTTGACGATGTCGCGCAGCGTCCTGCCCTCGACGAACTCCATGACGATGTAGGGCAGTGGACCGTACTCGGTGTCCGTCTCACCGGTGTCGTAGACGGCGACGATCGCGGGGTGGTTCAGCGCCGCGGCGTTCTGCGCCTCGCGCCGGAAGCGCTCCTGGAACTGCGGGTCGCGGGCGAGGTCGGCGCGCAGGATCTTGACGGCTACCTCGCGGCCGAGCCGCGCATCGTGGGCGTGGTGGACCTCCGACATGCCACCGTAGCCGATCGTGTCGCCCAGCTCGTAGCGGTTCGAGAGCATTCGGGGTGCGCTCATTGCTCGGTGCCGTTCCATTCCGTCAGTGCTTTCTCCAGCGCGCGTGCGCATTGCGGTAGACGGGGTGCTCGTGTCGGCACTGCGTGCCTGCCTGTGACTCTCACCCGCGGTTCTCCATCGGGAGCGTGCCAATCATGCCTTGTCCGCCGTCCCCGTCGAAGGAACGCTCCCCGGTGTCGGACCAGTTGTCTCGTATGTTGGTCGTTTCACTCTCCGGCTGGCCGGGCACCGGGTCGTCGTCCTGCCGCAACAGCACCGTCAGCAACAGGGTGATCACAACGGCGAGGACCACGAACCCCAGCGAAAGCAGTATCCACAACGTGGCGGGCCTGCGCCGCTGCTGAGGCATCACGATTGGAACCGGCGTGCTGCCCGGTGCGGCGACCGGCTGCATCGACGGATGCGACCCTGGCCCGACCGGGGTCATCGGGTTCATCGGGTATCCCGTGTTGACCAGGCCCGACGGGGTCGGCAGCGGGTGGCCTGCGCGCACGGCCGCCACCGCGGCCGCGAACTCGCCGCCTGTCGCGTACCGCTGCCGGGGATCCTTCACCAGGGTGGCTTCGATCACCGCACGTGCGCCCGGTGGCACATCGGGCGGCAACGGCGGAGCCAGGTCCCTGATGTGCATCATGGCGACGGTCACCGCGTTGTCCGACAGGAACGGCCTGCGCCCGGCCAGACATTCGTAGCCGCACACGGCGAGCGAGTACACATCGCTCGCGGGTTCGGCGTCGTGGCCGAGCGCCTGCTCCGGCGCGATGTAGTGGGCGGTGCCCATGACCATGCCCGAGCGGGTCACCGGCGCCGAGTCGGCGGCCTTGGCGATGCCGAAGTCGGTGAGCTTCACCGTGCCGGCCGGGGTGACCATGATGTTGCCGGGCTTGACGTCGCGGTGCACCAGCCCGCGCTCGTGCGCGGCCTGCAGCGCGTTGCCTGCCTGTTCGAGGACGTCGAGTGTGCGCTCGGCGGAGATCCGGCGCTCGCGCGCGAGGATGGCGGCCAGCGGCTCGCCCTCCACCAGCTCCATCACCAGGAACGCGATCGAGTACTCGCTGGTCTGCGTCTCGCCGTAGTCGTGGACGGCGGCGATGTTGTGGTGGTTGAGCGAGGCGGTCGTCTTCGCCTCCGCGCGGAACCGGTGCAGGAACTCGGCGTCGCCGGACAACTCCGCCTTGAGGATCTTCACCGCGACTGTGCGGTCGAGCCGCGTGTCGCTTGCCTCCCACACCTCGCCCATGCCGCCGACGGCAATGCGGCTGGCGAGGCGATAGCGTTCCGCGATGAGTTGCCCCGACGACAGCATGCGCTAGCCACCCCCGAGACCGGCGGCGATCGTGGCCCTGGCGATCTCGGCCGCGACGGTGCCGCCGGTGGCGGCCAGCCCGTGGTTACCACCGGACTCGACGATCACGGCCACGGCGATCTGCGGGTTGTCGTACGGCGCGAAGGCCGTGTACCAGGCGTGCGGCGGGGTGTTCTTCGGGTCGGTTCCGTGTTCAGCGGTCCCCGTTTTGGAGGCGATCTTCAGCGCGGGGTCCTTGCCGCCGCCCTTGGTGTTGTCCTCCGAGGCGATCATCATGTCCGTCAGCACCTTGGCGTTCTCCGCCGACATCGCGGGCTCACCGGTGAGCTCCGATGGGCTGAACTCCTCGATCGTGGACAGATCCGGTGCGAGCAGTGCCTTCACCAGCTGCGGCTTCATCGCCACGCCGCTGTTGGCGACGGTGGACGCCAGCAGTGCGTCCTGCAGCGGCGTGAGCCGCACATCGCGCTGGCCGATGCCGCTCTGGTACAGCGCGGGCTGGCTCGCCAGGTCACCGAGACCGGACGGCACGACACCGAGCGGGACCTCCAGGTCGGTCATCCCGATGCCGAAGTTCGCGGCGGTGGCCTCCAGTTTGTCCTTGCCGAGGTCACCGGCGATCTTGGCGAACGCGGTGTTGCAGGAGTACCGCAGCGCGTCGGCCAGTGTGGTGCCGGGGCAGGTGGCGCCGCCGTAGTTCTCCAGAGTGGTGTTGGTGCCGGGCAGCGTGACGTTCGCATCGCTGGTGACCGGGCTGTCGGCGCGCATGCCGTTCTCCAGCGCCGCGGCCGTGGTGACGATCTTGAACGTCGACCCGGGCGGGTACGTCTCCCTTACGGCCCGGTTCAGCATCGGGTTGGCGGGATCGTCGGTGTAGGTCTTCCACGCCTGCTGCTGGCTGTCGGCGTCGTGCGAGGCGAGCTTGCCGGGGTCGTAGGACGGCGTGGACACCATCGCGAGGATGTCGCCGGTCTTCGGGTCCAGCGCGACGACCGAGCCGGTGTAACCCCTGGAGACCATCGCGTTGTAGGCGGCTTCCTGCACCGACGGTCGCACGGTCAGTCGCACGTTGCCGCCGCGGGGGTCGCGGCCGGTGATCATGTCGGAGAGCCTGCGCACGAACAACCGCGGGTCCGAACCGTTGAGGAACTCGTCCTCAGTGCGCTCCAGCCCGCCCGCGCCGTAGAGCACCGAGTAGTAGCCGGTGACCGGGGCGTACATCGGGCCGTTGAGGTAGGTGCGCTGGAACTTCAGCGTGTCGTTCGTCGGATCGACGCTGGCCAGCACCTGGCCGGCCTCCTCGGACACGATCTTCCCGCGCTCCCTGGCGTACTCGTCGAGCAGCACACGCGAGTTACGGCCGTCGGTGCGGTAGTCGTCGGCCTGCACGACCTGGATGTAGGTGGCGTTGGCCAGCAGGAGCGTCACCATGACCAGCATGGCGATGCCGACCTTGCGGAGCGGGGTGTTCACGGCGTGCTCCCTCCGTCGGCAGCCGGTCGCGGTCGCTGCACCATCACCGTGTGGGCCTCGGCCAGTGGCGCCTGCACCTGCGGGCGGGGCTTCGGCGGCTGCTGTGGGCGGCGAGCTGTGTCGGAGATGCGCAACAGCAGGGCGATGAGGATGTAGTTGGACAGCAGCGACGAGCCACCCGCGGACAGCCAGGGCGTGGTGACGCCGGTCATCGGGATCAGCTTGGTGACGCCGCCGATGATCACGAAGATCTGCATGATGATCGCGAAGGACAGGCCGCCGCCGAGCAGCTTGCCGAACGTGTCCCGCACCGCCAGCGCGCTGCGCATACCGCGCATCGCGAGGATCAGGTAGATCATCAGGATCGCGCCGAGCCCGACGAAGCCGAGTTCCTCACCGAGTGCCGCGCTGATGAAGTCGGTGCTAGCTTCCGGCACCGTCTCCGGCCTGCCCGCGCCGAGCCCGGTGCCGAACATGCCGCCGGTGCCGAGGCCGAACAGACCCTGGGCGATCTGGTACCCACCGCCCGGATCGTCGTAGGTGGCCAGCGGGTCGATCCAGTTCGCCACGCGTTGCTGCACGTGGGTGAAGAGCTGGTAGGCGATGAGCGCGCCGACGAAGAACATGCTCAGGCCGACGACCACCCAGATGACCCGCTCGGTGGCGACGTAGAGCATCACCAGCACGATGCCGAAGAACAGCAGCGCGGTACCGAGGTCGCGCTCGAAGACGAGGATGCCGAGACAGACGACCGCGGCGATGATGATCGGGCCGAGGTCCCGTGCGCGCGGCAGCTCCACGTTCAGCACCCGCTTGCCTGCCGTCATGAAAAGGTCCCGCTTCGCGACCAGGAAGGACGCGAAGAAGATCATCAGCAGGATCTTGGCGAACTCACCCGGCTGGATCGAGAAGCCGGGCAGTCGCAGCCACACCTTGGCGCCGTTGACCTCCGACAGCGAGGCCGGCAGCACAGCCGGCAGAGCCAGCGCGACGATGCCGATGAGGCCGAACGTGTAGGCGTAGCGGGTCAGTGTGCGGTGATCCTTCACGATCGTCAGCACCGCGAGGAACAGGAACAGCGCGAACACCGTGAACAGCACCTGGCGCGGTGCGTTCGCCGTGATCTCCTGGCTCAGCGAGATCGCCCGCTGCTCGCGGGCGAGATCGATCCGGTAGATCATCACCAGGCCGAGCCCGTTGAGCAGGGCGACACACGGCAGGATCAGCGGATCGGCATACGGCGCCCAGCGGCGCACCGCGAGGTGCGCCACACCGAAGATCGCCAGGTAGGCCAGCCCGTACCAGACGACCGATAGGGACAGTTCCTGTTCCTGGTTCGCCTGCACCAGCACGAAGGCCGACGTGACGATGAACGCGGCGAAGGAGAGCAGCAGCAGTTCGGTTCCCCGCCGCCGCGGCAGTTCGCGTGGCGGGTTGGTCGTGTACTGCGGAGCGACGACGCCGGGAGTCCCTGCGGGCTGCGCCATCAGTTACCGCCTGGGCTGGGCGCCGGGCGGCAGTCCACCCCCGGCTCCTGCCTGCGCTGGTCCGGAGTCGTCGGCGCCGTGGTCGGGATCTGCGCCGAGCCGCTCTGGCCGATGCCGCCGGCCACACCGCCGCCCTGCGGCTGCACCTCGTCGCAGATCTCGAGCATGTTGTTGCGGCGCAGCGTGTCGATGTATTCGCGAGACTGCGTGAGCCCGTCGCGCTTGACGCCGTTGCGCACGGCAGCACGCGCGTCCTCCTGCAGGTCCTGCAGGCGCAGCGGCTCGCACAGGCTGGCCTCCGGCGGGCAGGAGCCCTCCGCCTGCCGATGCAGGTCGAAGCCGAGCACGCTGCCGGAGACCCCCTGGAAGATCACGACTTCCTGGTTGGTGCCCACGCCGACGTAGTACTGCCGTAAGACGAAGTAGCGGGTCGCGATCGCGGCGGCCGCCAGCAAAACGAGGGCCAAGCCGAAGGCGATCAGCAGGCGGATCCGCTTACGGCGTTTCGCTTTTGGGTCCGGTGGCGGCTCCATCGGCTCGAGCCGCTGCGGAGGCGGGGTCGGCGGCGCGGTGAGCGCCCGCGCCCGCGCGGCCGGGGAGTCGCCCTGGGGTCCCTCGTCGCTGCCGTCTCCGGCGGCGCCGCCGACGATGGGCGCGTCGTCGCCGTAGTCGACGTCGACGACGTCAGCCACGATCACGGTGACGTTGTCGGTGCCGCCGCCCTTGAGCGCCAGCTCGATCATCCGGTCCGCGCATTCCTGCGGGTCCGGGATATGCATGGCTTCCTGCAACGTCTCGTTGCTGACCATGCCGGACAGCCCGTCCGAGCACAGCAGGTAGCGGTCACCCGCCCGAGCCTCACGCACTGTGAAACTCGGTTCGACCTCATGGCCGGTGAGCGCCTTCAACAGCAGCGATCGCTGCGGATGCGTCGCGGCCTCGTCCTCGGTGATCCGACCCTGCTCGAGCAGCTCGTTGACGAAGCTGTCGTCACGGGTGATCTGCGAGAACTGGCCGTTGCGCAGCAGGTAGGCACGCGAGTCACCGACGTGCACGAGCCCGAGCCGGGAGCCGGAGAACAGCACCGCTGTGAGCGTGGTGCCCATGCCGTCGAGGTCAGGATCGTTCGCGACGAGCTCGGAAATGGCCTGGTTGCCTTGGGACACCGCGTCGCGCAGCTGCGACACCAGGTCGTCGCCTGGCTCGTCGTCGTCGAGTGGAGCCAACGAGGCGATGACGACCTTGCTGGCCACCTCGCCGGCGGCGTGGCCGCCCATGCCGTCAGCCAGTGCGAGCAGGCGCGGGCCGGCGTACACCGAGTCCTGGTTGCTCGAACGAACCAGGCCACGGTCACTGCGGGCCGCGTAGCGAAGAACGAGAGTCATGGGCGAAGCTCGATCACCGTCTTGCCTATCCGGATGGGGACGCCGAGCGGGACTCGGAGGGGTGCAGTGACCTTAGCCCGGTCGAGGTAGGTCCCGTTCGTCGAGCCCAGGTCTTCCACGTACCACTCGTCACCGCGCAGGGAAATGCGTGCATGGCGGGTGGAGGCGTAGTCGTCGTCGAGCACGAGCGTGGAGTCGTCCGCACGGCCGATCAGGATCGGTTTGCCGTCGAGCGCGATGCGCGCGCCGGCAAGCGCGCCGTGCGTCACCACGAGCTGTCGCGGCATCTTGCCTCCGCGGGACTTCTTCTGCTCCTTGCCCCTGCGGAAGCTCGGCACGTTGACGCGTAACCCGGATGCCGCATAGAGATCCGAGCGCACCACACGCAGCGCGGCGAACACGAACAACCAGAGCAGGAGAAGAAACCCTGCTCTGGTGAGTTGAACGACCAGCTCTGGCACCTGTTGTGTCAGCTCCCGCCTTTTCGTGCCCACCCCGTGACGAGCGCGTCACGGGTCCCCGCATGGCCGCCATTATGCGGGACCCGCATCAGCGGGCCATGCGGTATGGCCGAAAAGCCGCGCTCGGTGCTCGTCCTGAACGCGCGACCGGACTTCGGCGGGCGCGCGTGAGCGCTCGCCAGTGCAGATTCAGTCCAGGTCGCCGAACAGGCTCTCCAGAGTCAGGCTCAGCCTTGCGTACGGAACACCAGCGAGGAATGACCGACCCTGATGACGTCGCCGTCGGCGAGCTGCCAGGTCTGCACAGGGGTGCCGTTGACCGTCGTGCCGTTGGTGGAGCCGATGTCGGCAAGCGTGGCGCTCTGCCCGTCCCAGGTGATCTCCAGGTGCCGGCGGGATACGCCGGTGTCCGGCAGCCGGAAGTCGGCGTCCTGGCCACGGCCCACGACGTTGCCGCCCTGCTTGAGGGCGTACGCACGGTTGGAGCCGTCGTCGAGCTGCAGGCTGGCGCTCAGCTGGCGGTTGCCCCCGGGAGCCCCCGGCGGTGCGTAGCCCTGCTGGGCGTACGGGTCCGCCTGCGGAGCCTGAGCGGGGTAGCCACCGGGCGGGCTCGGCGGTGCGGCGTAGCCCTGGTCGTAACCGGGAGCCGGGGGCTGCTGCCCGTAGCCCTGGTCATAGCCGGCGGGCTGCTGGCCGTAGCCCTGGTCATAGCCGGCGGGCTGCTGGCCGTAGCCCTGGTCATACCCACCGGGCTGCTGCTGGCCGTAACCCTGGTCGTACCCACCGGGCTGGCCCTGGCCGTAGCCCTGGTCATAGCCGCCGGGCTGGCCTTGGCCGTAACCCTGGTCGTACCCGCCAGGCTGCTGGCCGTAGCCCTGGTCATACCCACCGGGCTGCTGCTGGCCGTAACCCTGGTCGTACCCACCGGGCTGGCCCTGGCCGTAGCCCTGGTCATAGCCGCCGGGCTGCTGCTGTCCGTAGCCGTACTGGCCCTGCTGGCCGTACGGGTCACCCTGGTCGTATTGGCCGTATCCGCCGGGCTGGCTCATTGGTCGGTCTCCTGCGTCGCTGGTTCGTGCTGGCCGTGCTTGACCCCCGGCGCCTGGTGCTTTGACGTCGGGATCGACGGTCGAGCGGGTCTTAAACTGTCCAGTATGCAGCGCGTCGTTGCGCTCTAGCGAGACTACGACGTCACCATAGGTGTCCCAGCCGTGCTCGGCGAGGTGCTGTGCGACGGCGTCGGCGAGCAGTCGGGTGACCCGGTGCTCGTCCCCCGCCATCCGGTCGTGATCAGTGGCACCCAAGGACACGATGTAGTGGTTCGGAGCAAGCTTGCGCCCGCCCGCGAGCTCACGGACGTTGTCCTCACTCTCACGCTCCAGATCCAGCGCCACTTCCTGCGTGACGACGTTGCCACCGAACATCCGCGCGAAGGTGTTGCCCACGAGGCTCTCAAGGCGCCGATCGAAGCGCTGAACGCGGCCCACCGGGACAACCTCCTCCTTCCACGTGTACCTCCGAATAGATCGTATCCGGGTTTGGCGCGTTAAACACTGGGGCCGGTGAAACCCGTCTGAGGTCCCTGCTACGCTTTGCGAGCTGTCGCAGTTACTCGGGCGAGTGGCGGAATGGCAGACGCGCACGGTTCAGGTCCGTGTGTCCGAAAGGACGTGAGGGTTCAACTCCCTCCTCGCCCACCCGATTGACCCGATCCTGCTTGTCGCTTTGCGACTTCGCCTCCATCGGGTTTCGATGATGTTGGGGGGCCGAGCCCCCATACCCCCCCACGGTGCCAGCTCCACCTGACCCGGCGTTGTCTCTTCTCGATTGACCAGCAGCGTGGCCCCCGTCATTGTGGGCTGGTTTGCAGATTAGGGGCATGCTCATGTGGAGGGTGTTGTGAATCTTGAGTGGTCGGCGCGGACCCGTGCCATCGTTGCCGGTCGGCCTTCCGGCGCGGGGCAGCCGATGAACGTGCCCATGGTGCCGGCAAGCACACTCGGACTCGGCTATTCCCGGGAGGACGGTACGCCGACCTGGGCAGCCCTCGAGGAGGCGATCGGCGCACTGGAAGGTGGCCTGGCCACCGCGTTCGCCTCCGGCATCGCCACACTCTCCGCCGTGCTCGACCTGCTGCCGGCCGGAGCCGAGATCGCCGTGCCCGCCGACAGCTACGCCGGCACGCGCGCTGCGATCGAACACGCCGAGCGCATGGGCAGGCTGCGCAGCCGCCGGATCGCACCGGCCGACACCGCCGCCTGGGTCGCGGCCGCCGCTGAGGTCGACCTGCTGTGGCTGGAATCGCCAACCAACCCGAGTCTCGAGCTGATCGACATCGCAGCGATCGCGCAGGCCGCCGCGGCTCAGCCGAGTAAGCCGAGGGTGGTCGTGGACAACACGTTCGCGACACCACTCGGCCAGCAGCCGCTGTCGCAGGGCGCCGACATAGTGGTGCACAGCGCGACGAAGCTCATCGGCGGGCACAGTGACCTGCTACTCGGGCTGACGGTCACGGCTGATTCGGGCCTGGCACAGCAACTGCGGGACGCACGCACCCGCGGGGGTGCGACTCCGGGGACGCTGGAGTCGTGGCTCGCGCTGCGCGGGCTCCGTACGTTGCCCGTGCGCTACGCCGAAGCATCCCGCACGGCAGCACTGCTCGCCGAGCGGCTGGCCAAGCAGCCCGCGGTGACCCGTGTGCGGTACCCGGCTGCGGGCGCCATGATCGCGCTCGAACTGGCCGACGCGGCCACCGCCGACCGGTTCTGCTCCGGCCTGCGGCTGATCCGGCATGCCACGAGCCTCGGCGGGGTGGAGACGTCGGTCGAGCGCAGGGCAGCCAGGGCAGGGGACGCACATGTGGCGGCGGGACTGCTGCGACTCAGCGTCGGCCTGGAAGATCCCGAGGATCTGTGGCGGGATCTCGACGAAGCACTGAGCGGCCGGTAACAACGCGTACTCGGTTGCTGGCCTAAACCACTCGCACGAGTACGGTTCACACCAATTTTCTGCCCTGTGTATGCTCCGCTTTCACTGAGAAGTGTGATCTTCACCCGAACTAGGGAACTGCTCTTTTTCTGTGGGGTTAGGAGTCTCATGCACAGTAGAACCGCGTTCGCTCGAGCGGGCGCTGTCCTCCTCGGCGCGTCCGCCGCCGTGGTGTTGACGGCGCTGCCGGCAACAGCCGACGAGGTCGTCGCTCGTATCGACTCGCAGGGCGCATCAGCCGGCCTGCGTGTCAACCTCGGCGAGGGATACGAGTCGATGCAGACGAACCTGTTCCGGCTCGAGTTGGACGGCGGAAACTCGTTGCGGGCCTACTGCGTCGAGATCGATGTCCGCGTCGATCCGAAGCGAGACCTTTCCGAGAAGCCGTGGGACGAGTTCCCGAATCCGGACTCGCCGTTCCACGACAACCGCGACCAGATCCACTGGGTGCTGCAGAACGGCTACCCGTCCGCGGACACCGACGCGCTCGAGGGCACTCTGACCGAAGCCGGCGTGGAGCTCCACAATGGACTCGGCAAGGCCGAGGCGATCGCGGCGACGCAGGCCGCTGTCTGGCACTTCAGTGACGGCAAGGACCTCGACCGGGAGAACCCGGCGCCCGGTCAAGCCGAGTCCGCCGGCGATGTCCTTGGTCTCTACGACTACCTGACCGGTGACGACAACGTGGGAATCGGCGAGCAGCCGAAGCCGACGCTCGACATCAGCCCGGACGACATCGCGGGCGAGGCGGGAGAGCGGCTGGGGCCGTTCACGGTCGCGACCACCGGCGCCATCACCGAGTTGACGAGCGAGCTGCCCGAGGGCGTGACGTTGACCGACGCCGACGGCACCGAGCTCGCCGTCGAGGACATCACCAACGGCACCGAGCTCTACGTCGACGTGCCGGCCGATGCGGAAGCCGGCGAAGGCCGCTTCGAGCTGACCGGCAGCGGGCACGTCGACACCGGACGGCTGTTCGTCACCAAGGGCTACGACGCCAAGCCCGCGCAGTCGCTGATCGTCGCGCAGTCGGAGAAGACGACCCTGTCCACGGGTGCGGGTGTGAGCTGGCAGGCCGCTCCGGTGGAGACGACTACCCCGGCGCCGCCGACGACCAGCACGCCCACCGAGGCGCCGCCGACGAGCGCGCCCACGTCCGAGGTGGTCGTGCCGACGCCCACCGAGACCTCGGTGTCGCCGCAGGCTAACTCCGGTGACCTGGCCGAGACCGGTGTTTCGATCACCACGCCGATCATCATCGGCGCTGTGCTCGTCGCCGCCGGTGTCGGAGCACTGCTGCTCCAGCGCCGCCGCGCCAACTCCTGACCCTTCGTAGTTGTTCCCCAGGGCCACCTTGGTTGCGCCCACCCGTCTCCCACCACCACCCAAACGGAGACGCTTCGCGCCGCAGTGTTCGATTCCTGCAACCAAGGTGGCCTTGGGGGCTTTCAAACGCCCTGCGGATGGGCCAGCTCGGCCAGGCGCGTGTACGAGTCGAGCATGTCGGTGCGGTCGTAGGTGCTCATGGTGATGAGCAGCTCGTCGGCTTCGGTACGGGCGACGAGTTCCGCAAGCTCACCAGCCACGTCCGGGGCGGTGCCGTGGATCTGCCCGCGTAGCGACTCGGCCAGTAACTTGGCTTCGCGTTCGGTCGGCTCCGGCAGGTCGGCAGGCGCGTGCAGTGGCGGGAACACCCCGCGCGTGCGCGCATGCACCAGTGACCACGCCTCCGGCAGGAGCAGCTCCCGCGCCCGTTCCCGGGTGTCGGCGACGGCGACCGCGCTGGATACCAATACATACGGACGCGGCCACAGCGGCGACGGGCGGAACCGCGCGCGGTAGGCCGCGATCCGTTCCGCCACCGCGCCCAGCCCGTTGATCAGCGCGATCACCAGCGCCAGGCCCAGCTCAGCTGCCAGCCCGGCACCCGCGCCGGTGGCGAGCACGAAAGCGGGTACACGCAGCCCTTCCGTCGGGATGCCGTGTACGCCGGGATGGGCTTGCTGGTCACCGGTGAAGTAGCCGAGCAGCTCCCGTACCTGATCAGCGAACCGGTCGGCGTCGTCCTTGCCGTGTCCGAGCGCATCGCGCACCCTGCCTGTGAAGCCAACCGACCGGCCGAGCCCCATGTCGATCCGTCCCGGGTAGAGCGCTTCGAGGGTGCCGAACTGTTCGGCCACGACGATCGGCTGGTGGTTCGGCAGCATCACGCCGCCGGTGCCGATGCGGATGCGTGAGGTGGCTGCCCCGATGGCGGCCGCCAGCACGGTCGGCGCGGAGCCGGCGACCCCGGGCACGCTGTGGTGCTCCGACACCCAGAACCGGTGGTAGCCGAGCACTTCCGCCTGCCGCGCGAAACGGACGGTGTCACGCACAGCCGCCGCCGGATCCTGACCGATCCGCGTACTAGACCGGTCGAGAACGGACAACCGGACCGGCAACCTCAGTGCGTTCACACCAGGTCCAACGCCTACGGCCTGACCGAATTCCGCGCGAGTCCCCCGCTCCGGTTCGCGAGTCCCCCGGTCCGGTCGGCGAGTTGCCCGTCCGTGCGCCCGAGTTGCCCGCTCCTGCCCGCGAGTTCCCCGCTCTGGTCGGCAGAGTCCCGCGTTCCGGGGTACGAGTTGTTCGCTCCGGTCGGCGAGTTGCCCGCTCGCGGAGTGACGATCGATCGGGTTCTCCAGTGCAGGCCGGTGTTCATCTGGACCTCTACACACGACCGGAAGGGGCAACTCGCGTGCGCGGACGGGCAACTCGGTGACCCGAGCGGGCACTTCGGCGGCCTGAGTGCGCAACTCGCGTGCTGGAGCGGGCAACTCGCGTGCCTGGGTGGGGGACTCGCCGGCCTGGGTGGGGGACTCGCGGCGTTTGGGCTACCTGGTGGGGCGGGTTAGTAGTCTGCGGCCTAAGGTTCGCCATGCGGTTACGGTCATGCCGGTCATCACCACCGCCGAGCACCAGAACGGCGCCGTGACACCGAATGCGGCGGCTAGCGGGCCGCTGATGAGGCTACCCAGCGCGGCACCACCGACGCTGAACAGCAGGTACACGCTGTTGACCCGGCCACGCAGCCGATCGGGTACCACCCTTTGCCGCCAGGTTGTCGACACCACACCCCACAGCAAACCGTGTACACCGAACATCACCAGCGTCGCGATCGCCTGCCACGGCGCATCGGCAAGGGCGAGGGACGCGTGAGTCAGCGTCTCGACGACCAGCCCGGCCCGGAGCAGTACCGAATCCGGGAAGCGTGCCCGCAGCCTGCTCGCGATCGTGGTGCCGAGCAGCCCGCCTGCCGCCGTGGCCGTCAGCAACAGCCCGTAGCCCACCTCGCCCAGCCCGAGCCGCTCGCGCGCGTAGAGCACCAGTATCGCGAACGACGCGAGCATCGTGATGTTCATCAGGCAGATCGACAGTGCCAGCATTCGCAGCACCTGATGCCCCCACAGCCAGCGCAGTCCCTCGCCGATTTCCGTCCACAAGGGACGGCGCTCGACACTGCTCGGCGTTATCCTCGCGAGCGCGCCGAGCAGTGGCACTGCCAGTACGAACGCGACCGCGTTGACACCGAACGGCAACGCCGCCGCGAATGCGAACAGTGCCGCGCCCAAAGGCGGAGCCACGAACTGGTTGGCCACGAAGTACAAGGCGAACAACCGCGCGTTGGCGCTCGGCAGTGCAGCGTCGTCCACAATGGCCGGAAGGATGGCGCCGGAGGCGGTGCCGACGAGGAAGAACGCCACGTAGATCATGGCGATCGTCGCCGTGCCGGACCACACCGCGACCGCGAGCCCGCCGATCACCAGGCCGCGCAGGAGGTTGACCACTACGAGCAGCCGCCGCCGGTCGAGCCTGTCCACATAGGCCCCGCTGATGAGCGAGAAGAGCAGCCACGGCAACTGCTGCACGAAGACCGCGCCAGCCACCAGTACCGGGTCGTCCGTCAGCGAGGCGATCAGCAACGGCGCCGCGGCCAGTGCCACACCGTCGGCGATGTTGGTGAACGCGTTGGCCGTCCACAGCTTCGCGAAGTCGGCGCCGAGCCGCGGCCTGCCACCACTGCGCGGCCTCATGCGGCGGCACGTTAGTCGGCCCGCCGCCGCCGCGGCAAAGGCTTTTCAGCCGAGCTTGCCAACGGCCGCCGCGAGGTCGAGCACCCGTTGTGCGTTGTCGACATGCAGGTTCTCGATCATCCTGCCGTCCACTGTGGCCACGCCCTTGCCCGCCGCACGGGCCTCGTCGAACGCCTCGATGACACGGCGAGCGTGCGCGATCTCCTCGTCCGACGGCGCGAAAACGGCGTTGCAGGGCTCGATCTGGCTCGGGTGGATCAGTGTCTTGCCGTCGAAGCCGAACCGCCTGCCCTGCAGGCACTCCACCTCGAAGCCCTCGAGATCACGCACGTCGTTGTAGACGCCGTCGAGGATCACCTTGCCTGTGGCGCGTGCCGCGAGCAGACACAACGAAAGGCCGCCGAGCAGGGGGGCACGGCCGGGCACGAACTCCGCGTGCAACTCCTTGGCGAGGTCGTTGGTTCCCATGACGAGTACGGTCAGCCGCTCGCTTGCCGCCGCGATCTCCTCGGCATGCAGCATCGCGACCGGCGTCTCCACCATCGCCCAGATCGCGGTGTGGTCCGGCGCCCCGCTGAGTTCGAGTGCGCGCTCGATGTTGTGCACGTCGCGGGCGGAGTTGACCTTGGGGATGACGACGGCTGCCGGTCCCGCCTGGGCAGCGGCACGCAGGTCGGCGTCGTGCCACTCGGTGTCCAGCCCGTTGACCCGGATGGCCACCTCGCGCGTGCCGTAGTCACGGGAAGCGGCCACGGCGCACACGCGATCGCGCGCGGCGTCCTTGGCGTCCGGCGCGACGGCGTCCTCGAGATCGAGAATCAGCGCGTCGGCAGGCAGGGTCTTTGCCTTCTCCAGCGCGCGCTCGTTCGCGCCGGGCAGGTAGAGAACGGAACGGCGCGGTTTCATGCGCGAGCCTCCTTCATGGCTGCGTCGTAGGCTTCGGCCAGCTCGGGGTCGCGCGCGGCGAGCTCGGTGACCACCCGGCACTGCTTGACCGAGGCGTCGTCCTGCATCTTGCCGTCGATCATGACCGCGCCGGTGCCATCGCCCATCGCGTCGATCACCTTGCGCGCCCAGGCAACGTCCTCGGGTGCAGGAGAGAACACCTTCTTCGCGATGTCGATCTGCACCGGGTGCAGGCTCCAGGCACCGACACAGCCGAGCAGGAACGCGTTGCGGAACTGGTCCTCGCACGCGACGACGTCGCGAATGTCACCGAATGGTCCGTAGTACGGCAGGATCCCGTTCAGCACGCACGCGTCGACCATGCGCGCGACCGTGTAGTGCCCAAGGTCCTGCTGGTAAGTCGTGCGGCCGCTGTGCAGGTCCTCGCCAACGGGATCGGTGCGCACGAGGTAGCCGGGATGGCCACCGCCGACGCGGGTGGTCTTCATCCCGCGGCTGGCGGCGAGGTCGGCCGGGCCGAGCGAGATGCCCTGCATGCGCGGACCGGCACCGGCGATCTCCTCGACGTTGGCAACGCCACTCGCCGTTTCCAGGATCGCGTGCACCTGCAGTGGTCTCGTCAGACCCGCGCGGGCCTCGAGCTGAGCGAGCAGCCGATCGATGTAGTGGATGTCTTGTGCGCCCTCGACTTTCGGCACCATGATCACGTCCAGCCGGTCGCCGATCTCGGTCACGAGCGTGATCAGGTCGTCGAGAACCCATGGCGAGTCGAGGCTGTTGATCCGGGTCCACAGCTGGGTGGAGCCGAAGTCGGTTTCCTTGGCGATCCGCACGAGTCCGTTGCGGGCGGCCTCCTTGCGGTCGGCCTTGACGGCGTCCTCGAGGTTGCCGAGCAGGACGTCGACCCGTTTCGCGAGCTCGGGGACCTTCGTGGCCATCTTCTCGTTGCTCGGGTCGAAGAAGTGGATCATCCGCGAGGGCGGTGCGGGGATCTGCCGGACCGGTTCCGGCGCACCCAGTGCGAGCGGGGCGAAGAAATCCTTCGGCGAGCGCATCGCGTCCTCCAGCGCTGGCGGGCATTGCCTGCCGACCCTAACCCGCGCCGGTGGGGAACCGCTGCGGCAGAGATCACCTCACAGTTGACTGTCCGTACGTGGGCTCTGCCGGGATTCACCGAGGTGAAACCGCTCGGCGAGGGAAGTTTCGGCCAAGTCGTACTCGCCCGGCAGGACGACCGGGTGATCTCGGTGCGCTACCGGCTCGACATCCGCTCGGCACAGTTCGGCAATCACGGCGGGTACGACCTGCGGCTGGTGTCGGTCGACCTCCGCAGCGGCAGGCCGCTGCATGCGGCGGACGTCTTCGCGGCCGCGGCGACCGCACCGTCCGGAGCGGCCGAGCTGGAGGAGCGCATCGTCGACCAGCCGCCCGGTGGGTACTGTCCCGCCTCCGTGCTGAACCCGACGAGCTCGTTGACACCCGATGAGCTGCGGATGCCGTACACGGTGGGCGGTTATCCAGTGATGCAGACCGGTTACAGCGCCGATGCGGTGGAGTTCCTCGTCTTCACGCCGGCGTTCGGGTACGAAATGGCCTGTGGATACCGCACCTTCACGGTGCCGTATGCCCAGGTCACGGAGCTGATGACGGAGGATGCGGCCGCCGCGCTGGCCCCCGGTCCGCAGCCCACGCGGTGAGCACGTGCCACTCTGTGCAGCACCGCTCGCCCGCATGTCACCCATCCGGCGGCACTGCCGGGCCGAACTCTTTCGACCGCCCACCGACCGATCACCGACCGTTGGGCGCCGTCGATCGCAGGTACGCGCTTTACCGCAGACTGCGCCGCTTTTCGGTTGTTAGCTAATGCCCGGCGCCATTTCGAGTGGCGTCGAACGCACGAACCGAGTAGCGGCAGTAGTAACGGCAAGGGAGGCGGACTTCGTGGCGGCAACACCTGGGCAGACCGCGGTGACGAGCGGTGCGAACGGAAGCCGGTCGACCTCGAGTCGCATCCTCCCGCCTGTCGAGCTGCCGGCGGGCGCCGACCAGCTGGCTGCCGAGGCAGCCGCTCAGCTCGGCTGGGACGGCGTGCTCCTGCCACAGCTGACGTTGTTCGGCAGGCGCGTCTACGTCGTCGCCCGGCTGCGTGCCGAGGCGCATGCCGAGCGCATTGCGCTGGGCATCGGTCCGGTGACCGACCGGGCGAGTGTGGCGACCTGGACGTGGCCGGAGCTCGCGGCCTCCGCGCCGCCCGCCGCTGCTGAGATCGTCGGTGTGCTCGCCGTCGCGCGCCACTGGCGGACCGGGCTGGCCGCGACAGTGCCGTTCGCCCGCTACGGCGACGCCGCGATGGTGCTGCCGCGTGCAGCCACACTGAGCCACGACTACGTGGACAACTGCCTGCCCCGCACCCGTGCCTACGGCCTCGCCGTGGTCACCGCCGACGAGAACGCGATCGTGGACCTCGACGTGTCGGGTCGCAGCGAGCGGATCACGCTCGGGGAGGACGCGGTGTCGCGCTGGGTCAACGAGGCCGTGTACGAGCAGCTGCTCGCGGTGGAGGTCCCTGCCAGGGCCGAATGATCTCGCTAGGCTCGAAGGCATGCGAGTCGTCATCGCCGGTGGGCACGGGAAGATCGCGCTGCGGCTGGAGAAGCTGCTCGCGGCACAAGGGGACACCGCGGTCGGGATCATCCGTAATGCCGACCAGGCCGCCGATCTGCGCGATGTGAGCGCTGAGCCGGCTGTGCTCGACCTCGAGAACGCCTCCGTCGACGAGGTCGCTCAGGTGCTCGCCGGTGCAGATGCCGCGGTATTCGCGGCGGGTGCGGGTCCGGGCAGTGGTGTCGCCCGCAAGGACACCGTCGACCGCGCCGCAGCCGTGCTGTTCGCACAGGCGGCCGAGCAGGCAGGCGTCCGGCGTTTTGTTCAGGTCAGCTCCATGGGCACGACGAGCCCCGTCGACCCGAACGCCGTTGGCGAGGTGTTCGCGGCGTACCTGCACGCCAAAACCGCTGCCGAACAAGACTTGCGTGCGCGCGACCTCGACTGGACGATCCTGCGCCCCGGCCGGCTCACCGACGACCCTGGCACCGGTCTGGTCCACCTCGCCGAGTCCGTTCCCAGGGCCCAGGTGCCGCGTGATGACGTCGCCGCCGTTCTCGTCGAACTGCTCGCCGACGACGTCGCGGTGGGCAGGGTGCTGGAGCTGACCTCCGGGGACACCCCGATCAGCGAAGCCGTCAGCTGACGGGACCCAGCACGCGATCCAGGTAGCGGTTCGTGAACACGCCGGTGGGGTCGACTTCCTTGCGCACGCGGAGAAAATCGTCGAATCGTGGGTACAGCTCGCGTAGCGCTGCCGCGTCCAGGTCATGCAGCTTCCCCCAGTGCGGCCGGCCGCCGACCGCGCCGACGATGTCGGCGAACGCCGTGAAGTACTCGCGATAGGGCATGCCGACGTACTGGTGGATCGCGAGGTAGGCGGAGTCGCGGCCGTACGCGGTGGACAGCCAGATGTCATCGGCGGCCGCCACGCGCACTTCCACCGGGAAGGCCACCGGATCGCGCAGCCGGGGCACCAGCGCGCGCAGCTCGTTTAGCACCATGTGCACCGATTCACGTGGAACCGCGAACTCCGACTCGACGAATCGCACTGCTCGCGGGGTGACGAACACGCGGTGTGAGGTGTCGTTGTACTCCCGCGCCGACAGTGCTGCCGATGACAGCTTGCCCAGTGCGGGAACGAGCCGGGGCGCCGCGCGCCCGATGCGGCACAGCATCCCGAAAGCCGCGTTCTCCATGATCGTGTAGTCCAGGAACCGCCGCGCCTTCGACAGTGGCTGTGCCGCGGTTGCAGGTGGCTGCCGGTTGTTGCGCTTGACGAGCGCGTTGCGGCCGTAGGGGAACCAGTAGAACTCGAAGTGGTCGTTGCCGTCGGCGAGTTCGTCGAACCTGGCCAGCACGTCGTCGAGCGGTTCGGGACCCTCCCGCGCGGCAAGAACGAACGCGGGTTCGCACTGCAGGGTCACCGTGCTCAGCACGCCAAGCGCGCCGAGGCCGACGCGCGCGGCATTGAACAGCTCATGCCGTTCCCGCGCGGAGCAGGTCACGACCGATCCGTCGGCCAGCACGATCTCCAGCGCCGCCACCTGCGTGGCCAGCCCACCGAACCGGGCACCGGTGCCGTGGGTGCCGGTCGAGATCGCACCCGCGATGGTCTGCGCGTCGATGTCGCCGAGGTTCGTCATGGCCAGCCCCAGCACGTCGAGGGCGGCGTTGAGGTCCCGCAGCGTCGTACCCGAGCGCACGGTGACCAGCCCGGACTCCATATCGGCCGAGACGATGCCGGTCCACCCGCTGAGGTCGATCGCGTCGGAGTCGGTCACGGCGATGTCGGTGAAGGAGTGCCCGCTGCCGAGCGCGCGCACCCGGTTCCCTTCGGCAGCCGCATGTGTCACGATCTCGGCGATCTCGGCTCTGCTCCGTGGCCGGTGCACACGGCGCGGCTGTGCCACGGCCGTGCCTGCCCAGTTGGTCCAGGTTGTCACGGGCGGCCCCCATGATTCGCCGAAGAACGTTTCGCCACAATAAGTGAATTTGTTTCGTGTTTCAAGGTTTTCTGACGTAGCCTGAGCTTGTGACCTCAGTAAACGCCACGGCGTACGACGTCGCGACGAAGGACCTCGATCCGCCACTGGCGATCGTGGATCTCGCGGCCTTCGACGCGAACGCCGATGAGCTGGTGCGGCGGGCCGCCGGCCTGCCGGTGCGCGTGGCGAGCAAGTCGGTGCGCTGCCGGCACCTGCTGGAGCGGGCACTGGCACGGTACGGGTTCGCGGGTGTGCTCAGCTACTCGCTCGCCGAGGCGCTGTGGCTGTTCGAGCAGGGCACGACCGATGATCTCGTGGTCGCCTACCCGACGGTCGACCACGGCGCGCTGCGCAGGCTCGCGGCGGACGATGCCGCTCGCGCGGCGATCACGATCATGATCGACTCCACCGCCCATCTCGATGTCGTGGACGCCGCGCTGGGCAGCCACCATCCCGAGATCCGGGTGTGCCTCGAACTCGACGCTTCCTGGCGCCCACTACCGGGACTGCACGTCGGCGCCCGCCGCTCGCCGGTGTTCACCTCGCGCCAGGCTGTTGACCTCGCGCGAAAGGTGGCTGCCCGGCCGGGTTTCCGGCTCGTCGGGCTCATGGCGTACGAGGGGCAGATCGCCGGCATTCCGGATGGTGCGCCCGGCGTGCGCGGCGAGGTCATCCGCTGGATGCAGCGGCGATCGGCGACGGAGCTGGCAGCACGCCGCGCGGCGGTCGTCGACGCGGTGCGTGCCGTGGCGCCGCTGGAGTTCGTCAACGGTGGCGGCACGGGCAGCCTGGAGACCACGAGTGCGGAGCGGTCGGTCACCGAGGTCGCTGCGGGTTCCGGGCTGACCGGGCCTGCCTTGTTCGCGGGCTACTCGCGGTTCCGCCCGAAGCCGGCGGCGCTGTTCGCGTTGCCCGTGGTGCACAGGCCAGCCCGCCTGATCGCCACGCTGTACTCCGGCGGTTACGTCGCATCCGGTCAGGCCGGCCCATCCCGGCTGCCGACGCCGTACCTGCCCACGGGCCTGCGGCTGCTCGGGGTCGAGGGTGCGGGTGAGGTCCAGACACCGGTGACCGGCGCGGCCGCAGAGCAACTGCGGCTCGGCGACAGGGTGTGGTTCCGGCATGCCAAGGCCGGCGAGCTCGCCGAGCGGTTCACGCACTACCACCTCGTCCAGGGTGACCGGGTCGAGTGCACCGTGCCGACCTACCGGGGCGAAGGGCAGTCCTTCGGCTGATCACTCACCGAAACGGCTCGCCAGGTATCCCTTGATCAGCGCCTTCGTCTCGGCGAGCACCTCGGGGTCGCCATGGGGATCGTTGCGGAAGGCGAAGTTCAGCAGCCCGTCGGCGGCTTCGACCGCGATCGAGATGGGCAGGGTCAGCTGCTCCGGTGGCAGGTCGACCTGGTTGGTCACCAAGTTGGCCAGTGCGTCCGTGATGACCCGGTTGTTCGTGCGCCGGTCGTCGAGCAGCCGCACATCCACCACGTCGCCGAAATGGACCTGGGAAAAGCCCGGCACCTCGCGGTGCATCTGCAGGTAGATGTCCAGCAGTGAGTCCACCACGTCCCACCAGTGGCCGTGTTCCATGTTGCCGAGCCGCTCACTGACCGCCGTGACGAACCGTTCCAGGTTCCGCTGGGTGAGTGCCTGCACGACCGCACGTTTGTCCGGGAAGAACTGGTAGAGCGAGCCCACCGCCACTCCGGCACGCTTGGCGATCAGGGTCGTGGTCAGGGCGTCGTACCCGATCTCCTGCAAGAGTTCGGCGGCAGCGTCCAGCATGCGTTCAACGCGTTTGGCGCTGCGCTGCTGCACCGGCTGCCGGCGCAGGGGGGTGCTCTCGGGCGTCGTCGCTGCGTGGTTCTCGGACACGTCGTGCTCCCTCGCTGTGCAGACCAGCGACTTTATCGTGCCCAGGGAGCGCTTCCCGGTCGAGTGACAGGCCGACCGGTGCCAGTGTTGAGGACCGCGGACCGGTGCCGGTCGGGGGAGGGGGAGTGCAACGGCACCGGCCCGCGGAGTTCTGGGGCGCGCCGTGGTCGGGGGTTCCACTAGCGCGCGATCTGAAGTTATGGGGGTGGACATTCGGGTCAAACCTAACGACGGATTACGGCCTTCGCTAGGGTTTGAACCACCCTTTTTTCGATTAATCGCCGACCGGTGGGGACCGGGGGTGGCCGGCAACCGGCTCATCGCGCTCGGGGGTACGGACGAACCGGCTGCCGACCTTGGCGAGAGAACTCGCCGTCTCGGGGCGCTACCGGGCGGGGCCGCCGGCAATGGCAGGTGGGGGGACCAGGGCGTGCTTGCCCGCCTGCCGCGGGACCGACCGGTTCTCGGCCGCAGCGGGGACCGTATGGGTTTGTGCGGCCGCTGCCGCACGACGGCGTCCCCGGCGGTGCGTTACCTGCTGGGGAGCCAAACCTCCGGCGACCAGGTGTTCGTGCGCGACCTGCCACACCGAACACGGCGCCTTGTAGCGGTGCCACCTGGTGGAGCAGGTGGGGCAGTCGCCGCGCTCATCCGGCTCGTGCGCCCGCAGCATGGCACGCCAGCCCTCGGTCAGCCGGGGCAGTTCGGAGCGTGCCACGGAGACGAGGGAGGAGGCATCAGCGCGGTTCGCGAGGTCGGAGAGCATGTCGAGGCGTTCCCACACAGCGTTGCGGAGAACCTGCCCGAGGATCTGATCCACCTGGAAACTCACCGTCACCTTTCCGCCAGTTTGGCGGCTTCGTTGAGAGCGGCCCGCAGCTGGCCGAGCTGGCCGGCCGTCAGCCGTGCGGTCTCACCGGGAGGCCCGACGAGAACCACTTCGTTGTCGTCCACGAACACCGTCACGCATCGCTCGCGGCTGATCAGGTCGCCGCACTGCACACGCCACACGACCTGCCCGCCCTCGTACCTGCGGACACTGGTGGCGCGGGGGTCCGACACCGACGCTGCCGACGCTGACGACGCTGCTGGCAGGGGCTGGCGCGCACGCTCGCCGACGGGCCCACGGGACACGGACGCCGTGCTGGTCGCAGCGCGTCCTGCTGTGATTGAGTGCACGAGCTTCACGTCCTCTCCGCTCTGGTCCCGGGCGACGGCGCGCCGGGCGCTCAAGTCTGTTCCTGTTCTCGTGGGTCTCCGTGATTGCGGTCGGTGTTCGTCCGACCACGGAGATCTGCGAACTACATTGCGACGAAAAGAACGACGAAAGAAGGCTTGGTGGGCGTCATAGCGGCGACCGGCCCGAGTTCCACGTTAAGCGGTCAGGGGAGTTCGGCCGGGCCGATCAGCGGGCGCAAACAGCGTTTCGCACGGTTGAATACTCGTGCCTACGCTGCTTACCGAAGCCCGACAGGACTGTGGAGGGCCGCACATGGACACAGGTGACGCCAAGCAGGGCCGCATCAACCCGAAGCTCTGGGAAGTCCCGGAGATGCGGGAGGCGCTTGCTGGTCGAAGCATCAGCGAGGTCTACCGCCAGCTGCGTAAACACGGTGTCTCGCAGCGCCAGATCGCCGCGATGACCGGCCAGTCACAGTCCGAGGTCTCGGAGATTCTCAAGGGACGCCAGGTGATGGCCTACGACGTGCTGGCCAGGATCTCCGCAGGCCTCGGGATCCCACGGGGATACATGGGCCTCGCCTACGACGAGGCCACGGAGATTCAGGTCGTCGGCGCGGCCGACGAGAAGCAGGCTGAGGAGGACGAGTCCGTGAAACGGCGGAAGTTCCTCGCGCACGCCGCGCAGGTGACGATGGGGGCCGCAGTCTTCGGGCCTGCGTCCGAAGCCTGGGCGGCGAGTCCCGCAAGGACCCCAGCACCTGGGCGGATCGGTTTGACTGACGTACGCCAGGTGGAAGCGGCAACGCGCGCGCTGCGCGCACTCGACTACCAGTACGGCGGCGGTTTCTGCCGGGACGCCGTCGTCGCACAGCTGTCATGGGGACAGCAGATGCTGCAGGCCAACGGCACCGACCCCGTCAAGTCCCGCCTGTTCGTGGCGCTCGCCGACCTGCACAGCCTCGCTGGCTGGACGTCGTTCGACATCGGGCTCATCGACTCCGCGCGCGGGCACTTCGCCAACGCGCTCGACCTCGCCAAGCAGGGCGAGAACCACCCGCTGGTCGCCAACATCCTGTACCGGATGGGTCGCGTCTACCTGCACCAGGAAGCCCCGAACGACGCGCTGAAGCTGTTCCAGCTCGGCCAGATCGCGGCGCAGGAATCCGGTTCCGAGCTCGCCGTCGCCGTGCTGTGCGCCAACGAGGCCTGGGCCTACGCGATGATGGGCAACGCCGAGCAGGCCGTGAAGCTGCTGGGCCGGACCAGGGACGAGTTCGCCCGCGCCGACCTCGCCAACGCGGAGTCCTGGGTGAAGTTCTTCAACGAGACCGATGTCTACGCCATGATCGGCACCGTGCACACCGCCCTCGCGCAGCAGGCGGACGCCTCGCACACCAAGTACGCGATCCCGGCACTGACCAGGGCGATCGAGGCCTACGGCGACGACATGGCCCGCAGCAAGACCTTCAGCTACAGCATGCTGGCGACCAACCACATGATCGACGGTGACATCGACCAGGGCTCCAAGGTCGGCGGTAAGGCGCTGGACTGTGCCGAGGGGCTCAAGTCGGCCCGCATCGAGCAGCGGATGCAGCCGCTGAAGGACGAGGCGGCCCGGCGCAGCAACAACGCCGATGCGCGTGAGCTGTGGGAAAGGATGACCGCGTTCTTCGCGTAGCAGCGCGGGGGTGCGTCGGGGACGTCCTTGGACGGGCGATTCACCAGGGAGAAGCTGGACCAGGTGCTGCACGAGACGTGCACCCGGCTCGGCCTGGATCCGCGTGGCGCGGCGCTGCTGCGGTTCACCAACAACGCCGTCTACTCGCTGGCTGCCGACCCCGTGGTCGTGCGGATCGTCGGGTCACGCGCACTGCGCCACCGGGCACGCAAGGTGGTTCTCGTCGCCAAGTACTTCGCTCGCCATGGTGTGCCGGCGATCCGTCTGGTCTCCGGTGTCGACCAGCCGCTGCGGATCGGCGAGCACGTGGTGACGGTGTGGGACAAGGTGCCCGGCACGGGCGGGCAGGCCACGGCGGCGCAACTGGCCACGCTGCTTCGCCAGGTCCACGCACTCGCCCCACCGGAAGGGCTCGAACGGTGGGCACCGCTGGCCGACGTGCGGGCACGCGTGTCCGATGCGGAGGAGCTCGGCGCCGCCGACCGGCGGTTCCTGCTGGGGCGGTGTGCCGAGGTCGAGGCAGCGCTGACCGAGCTGACGTTTCCGTTGCCGTCGGCGCTGTTACACGGCGACGCGCATCCCGGCAACGTCATCGTCGGTCCCGATGGCCCTGTCCTGTGCGACTTCGACTCCGCGTGCGCCGGGCCGCCAGAATGGGACCTGACGCCGCTGGCCGTCGGCAGGGAGCGGTTCGGCGACCCTGCCCACTGGTACCGCAGGCTCGCCGAGAGCTACGGCTTCGACGTTGCGACCTGGGAGGGGTTCCCCGTGCTGCGGGCCGCCAGGGAGCTCAAGCTGACCACGAGCGTGCTGCCGATCATGCGTAGCCATCCGCCGGTCCGGTGGGAGCTGCGGCGCCGGCTGGACGACCTGCGGGCAGGCCGCAACCACACGCGCTGGCTCCGGTACCGCTGAACGTTCCATTTCGACTTCATTCAGCGACAGGAACTGACCGCTCGCCGTTTCCTCGAAATGTGATGGCTGCGCGTGACAATTTCGGCGGGGCTAATCACTCCGGGTGTCCCATTCCCTGGTCCGAATGAGCAATTTGCAGCCACAGCGCGTGATTAGCTGGGGTTTTGTGTCTGCCGCAGGCGCTCGCGGACCTCCCCGGCCTCGGGCCTGCCCAGTTCCGTGAAGATCGGCAGCACCGCCTCGTACCGCTGCCGTGCCTCCTCCGCCTGCCCGGAGAGCTCCGCGATCTCGGCCAGCACCTGGAGCGCGCGTGCCTCCTCGAAGGCCGAGCCGTGCGTGCCCATGGCCTCCCTTGCCGAGGTGACATGCTCGGTCGCTTCGGTGAACCGGCCGTCGCGGGCCAGCGCGCGGGCGAGGTCGATGCGAGCGCGGGCGACGTTGTAGGAGTCGCCCTGCCCGGTCAGCAGTGTCCTGGCCTGTTCGAGACTGTCGACCGCGTCGCCGATGCGGCCGAGCTTCGTCTGCGTGACGCCGACGTTCACCAGCGCCAGCGCCACGTCGTGCGGCCGGTCCAGCTCGCGGGACCGGCGCAGGTCGTCGGTGAACTCCACCAGCGCGTCGGCGTGCCTGCCCTGGGCGAGCGCGATCAGGCCGAGGCCTTCGACGGACCTGATGGCGGCTGTCTGGTCACCGTCCGGCGGCAGTGCGGCGAGTGCGGCACGGTAGTGCTCGGCGGCCTCGGCGAAGCGTCCCGCGCCCCGGCATGCGGCGCCGCAGCGGTTGTGCATGAGAACCTCGGCGGCGTTGTTGCCCCATTGCCGAGCACAGCGAACACCGAGCTGGCTCACGGTGAGGAAGTCCCGGTAGTGCTTGCGCAGCAGGAACAGCGGCCACATCGAGTCGGCTAGCTGCCAGGCCAGGGCCGGCATGCCCAGCTGAGCCGCGGCCTGCACGGCGGCGATGAGGTTGGTCCGTTCCCGCTCCAGCCAGTCCAGTGCCTCGTCCTCGGCGGGCAGCGCGGCCGGGTCCGCGCGCCGGTAGGCGAACTCGTAGGGGATCGGGTCCTGGTCGGCCGTCACCAGATGAGCGGTCGACCGTGCCGCGTGCAGGTACCACTCGAGGATCCGGCGCTGCGCCGCGTCCCGGTCGTCGCCGCTGTCGTGCTCCTCGGCCTTCTCGACGGCGTGCAGCCGGTACAGGTCGTGGAAGGCGTAGCGACCCTCGTCGGGCTCGCTCAGCATGTTCACCTCGACGAGCTCGTCGAGTATCGGCAGCGTGCCCGCCACCGATCCCTGCACGGCGGCGGCCGCTACCCCGGCACCGAACTCGGCCCCCTGATGCAGGCCGAGCAGCCGGTACAGCCGGGCCGCCGGTGCCGGCAGCGCCTGGTAGGCGAGATCGAACGAGGCCCGCACCGAGTCCTCCTCCTTGCCCGCCGAGAGCACCGCGAGGCGGCGCCGGCCCGCACTGAGCTCACCGGCGGTCCTGGCCAGCGAAGCCTTGGGTTTCGCAGCCAGCCGTCCCGCTACCGAGCACAGCGCGATCGGCAGTCCCGCGGTGAGGCGGACGATTGTCGTGGCATGTGCACGTTCAGTATCCACGCGAGCACTACCGAGAGTGTTCAGCAGGAGCGTCATCGAGTGGTCGGCGCTGAACGGTTCGAGCGTCAGCAGTGCCGCGCCCTCGTCGACGGCCAGCCCGCCGAGCGTGCGCCTGCTGGTGACCACGACGACGCTGCCTGCCGCGGCCGGGATCAGCGGCCGCACCTGTGCCTCGGACGCGGCGTCGTCGAGCAGGACCAGCATCGGTGTGGTGGCGGTGAGCGTGCGGTACAGCCCGCCTTGCTCCTCGACGTCGAGCGGCACCTGACTGTGCGGCACGCCGAGCGCGCGCAGGAACTGTCCCAGCAGTTCGCCGGTCTCCACCGGGCCCGACCGGTCGAACCCACGGAGGTTCGCGTACAGCTGCCCGTCGGGGAACTCCCCGGCGAATTCGTTCAGCCAGCGCAGGGCGAGTGCTGTCTTGCCCATGCCGCCAGGCCCGCTGATGACCTGCACCGCGGGGCGATCACCGGCGGTGTCGAGTAGCCGGTTCAGTGTGCGCAGCTCGGTGGCGCGGTTGGTGAACCAGGCGGGTGGTCGCTTCAACTGCCGCGGTACCGGCGCCTGCGCGCGCGAGCCTGCGGTGAGGCCGCTGCGCTGGCGTGGCAAGGACGGGTTGGTCGTCACACGTACTCCTGTCACCGAAGCGCACGTTCGCCGTGCGTGATCATGGCGCAGGGGGCCGAGGTGGGACGTACGAATCAAGCGAAGTTGCGCCGAGTGGAGCAGTGCGTGAAGGCGAACGGAGCCGGTTCAGGCCACTGCGGCGCGGGTCAGGACCACGGCGAAGCCGAAGGCGAGGCCCATCACGAGCAGCTCGAGCGTCGCCCACATGGCGAACGCGGTCCGCTGGTGCCGGATGATCCGCGGCAGGAGCTGCCAGCGCGCGTGCGCGCCGAACGCGGCGATGCCGGCCGTGCACGCCACCTTGAGTACCACGAGCTGGCCGTATGGCGTGGTGAACAGCCCGGTCCACAGGTCCATCGTCGGGTTGAGGTTGATCTCGACGAGCCCGTTGAACAGCCCGGTCGCAGCGGAAACGATCAGGCACAGCGTCGCGAGCTTGGAGAACCGGGGCAGCGCGTGTGCCAGCAGCGTGCGGTTCGTGGCGAGCAGGGTGACCATCGCGCCGAGCCCACCTGTCCACGCGACGGCGCTCATCACGTGCAGCTCCATCGAGATCATCGTGTAGTCGTGGAACGACCAGTTCGCCGCGTGGCCGGTGACCGGGAGCGGGAGCAGCGCGAACAGCCCGAGCCCGACCCTGACCTCGGCGGGTACCTTCTCGCCGTGCCGCATGGCGAGCACGTTCAGTGCGGCCAGCCCGAGTGCCAGCACCGCGACGACCAGCAGGGCCTTGCCCGCGCCGACCGTGATGATGTAGTCCCAGATGTCGCCGAGGCCGACCGTGCCGGAGCCAGGGCGGAACTCCGCCGTCTGCAGCACCAGCGTGATCAGCGCGGCGACGGCCCAGACCAATGCCGCCGCGACGGCCACTGGCCGGGCGCGGGCGAGCGCAGGCTCGGTGAGCTTGGGCCGGTCATAGCCGACGAGTACCGCCAGCAGTGCCAGCCCGATCGCGGTGACGGCCGCGATGTCGAGCAGCACGCGGACGATCGGGATGCCGACCGAGACCACCTCGCTGACCTGGGCGACGCCGCTGACCGGCGTGGTCGCGGTCAGCGCGATGCCGATGAGCACACCGGCGACGGCGGCCGCGAGAACGCTCAGCAGTGCGCCGTAACTGGTCTGCGAGGTGGTCTCGGCTCGGGTCATTCCTGCTTGTCCCCTGACGTCCTGCCCATCCGCAGTGCCACGGTCACCCCGACGGCGAGCAGTACCGCCGCGCCGACGACCCACACCCACACGGGCAGGCCGGACGAGGAGTCACCCCCGTTGTCGGCCTGTGGCGCGACCGGGGCCGAGGTGGGTGGCTGCGTCGTGGCAGGCGACGACTGCGACTGCGGAGCACTGCTGCTGCTCGCGGCCGCGGTAGTCAGCGTGAAGCGGATCTCGTCGGTCACCGGATGCCCGTCGGCGGACAGGATGCGGAACCCGATGATGTACTCGCCGGCTGCGGTGAGCGCGGGAATCGATGCGCTCAGCACGTTGCGTTCGATGCGCGGCTGGCCCACGGGTACCTGCGCGCCGTCGGGTGCGGTGAGCGCGATCTGGTTGACGTCCGCGTCCTGCATCGCCTGGTCGAAGGTCAGCGTGATCGTGGAGGGTGCGCTGTCCAGCCGGGCTCCCTTGGCCGGATCGGACGAGACGAGTGTGTTGTGTGCGAGGGCGGGGCCAGCGGCGCCGAAGAGTGCCAGCAGCGCGATCATCGCGACAACAACGACGCGCAGTGGTCCCGTGCCTGCTGCGACCGTGCGAGCACGGCCCAGCAGTCGATATGTCGACATGTTGAGTGGTTCTCCTGAAATGAAGTGATCCGAGTGGTGAAGCGGGGTTTCAGGAGTACCGGGGTGGCCCGCGCCTGCCGTGCACACTGCGCAGCAGTCGTTGCGCCAACGGAGTGAGGTCCACGGGGCGGACCGCTGCGGGTCGTGCCGTGGCCGGTGGTACCGGCACTGTTACCGACACGCGTGGCAGCAGCAGTTCGAGTGCAGCCACAGCCACGGCGAGCATCGATTCCGCATGCGCGATCAGCAGCGCTGTGCAGGCGGTGGCCACCACGTGCGCCGCGATCATGGCGGCACTGGTGCTTGAGTGCCCGGACATGCCGGCGAGCGCGACGTGCAGGAGCAGCTGACCCGTACCCAGCACGGCCATGACACCGGTCACACCGCGGGTGCGGTCCGCGGCCGCGGTCGCGGCCCAGCCGATCAGTGCCGACAGCAACACCGTTGTGGGTGCGTCCGGCAGGTGCCCGCCGCCGAGTGCGTGCGCGCTCACGGAGAGTGCAGCGGAGCAGGTCGCGAGCAGGATTCCGCGCGCGGTCCGCAACGCGGCGCGGGGTCCTGATCGCCTGCTCACCGGCCCAGCGTATGGCACACGTGAAGGTTGTCCGAGAGGGTTCGCGATGGCCGGTATCTGCAGTCAAATCCTGACTGCGTTCGGCTCAGTCGAGGTTGCTCATTTCCGAGCAATACGTAACTGTAGGTCGATTAAAAACCAGGGTGCTGGCCCGAACGGGTTAAAAGATAGATAAGGAGGGCGCGCCTGCCTGAGGCGCGTGTCTATGTCTGCAGAGTCTGAAGAAGACAGGTTGGCAGCACGGACGGTGGTCGATGAGCCCGCCCGTGCGAACGCACCGGGGGAGACCGGCGCCGCCGGTCGAGCCCCAGACGAGCACGTGCCTCCCGTGGTCAGAGCCGATCAGCCGGCCGAGACCGATCGCGTCGTGTTCGGCGTGGCCGCCGTTCTCGCGCTGGCGATCATCGCCTGGGGTATCGCCTCGCCCGGCAGCCTCGCCTCGGTGGCGGACACGCTGCTCAACGACGCGGTCATTCCCTACGGCGGCTGGGCGTTCGTCCTCACCGCGAGCGGGTTCGTCGTCTTCGCGGTGGCGCTGGCGATCAGCCGCTACGGCCGGATCAAGCTGGGGCAGGACGAGGAGAAGCCGGAGTTTCGCACGGCCTCCTGGATCGCGATGATGTTCAGCGCCGGCATGGGGATCGGGCTGATGTTCTTCGGGGTCTACGAACCGGTCCAGCACCTGGCCGCGCCGCCACCCGGCACCGCGACGCCGAACTCCGACGAGGCCGTGCACACCGCGATGGCCACGACCTTGTTCCACTGGACCGTGCATCCGTGGGCGATCTACGCGGTCGTCGGCCTCGCCATCGCCTACAGCACCTTCCGCCGCGGCCGCAGCCAGCTCATCAGCTCGGTGTTCGAACCGCTGATCGGCAAGCGCCGCACCGAGGGGCCGCTCGGCAAGGCCATCGACGTGATGGCGATCTTCGCGACGCTCTTCGGCTCGGCCGCCTCGCTCGGCCTCGGGGCACTGCAGGTGGGCGGCGGGCTCGGCGCGGTCGGCTGGATCGACGAGCCCGGCACCGGGCTGCTGGTGGCGATCATCGCGATCCTCACGGTGGCGTTCATCGCCTCCGCCGTCTCCGGCGTCGCCAAGGGAATCCAATGGCTTTCCAACATCAACATGGTTCTGGCCGCGGTGGTGGCGCTGTTCGTACTCGTCGTCGGCCCGACCGTGCTGATCCTCAACCTCCTTCCGAACGCGATCGGTGACTACTTCCGTGAGCTCGCGGAGATGTCCGGGCGTGCGGGCGTGACCGGCGGCGATGAGATGCAGGCCTGGCTGGGCGGCTGGACGATCTTCTACTGGGCCTGGTGGATCTCCTGGACGCCGTTCGTCGGCATGTTCATCGCGCGGATCTCCCGGGGCCGCACCATTCGGCAGTTCATCGTCGGCGTCATCGCCGTGCCCAGTGTGGTGAGCCTGCTCTGGTTCGCGATCTTCGGCGGTGCCGCGATCGACCAGCAGCGCAGCGGCGTCGACATCGCGGGCGCCGGCGGTTCGGAGGCCGCGACGTTCGCCCTGCTCGAGCAGTTGCCGTGGTTCATCCCCATCGCGGTGCTCGTGATGATTCTGGTGTCCATCTTCTTCGTCTCCGGCGCCGACGCGGCGTCGGTGGTGATGGGCACGCTGTCGCAGCGGGGCTCCGTGGCACCGCACCGGAACGTGGTGATGTTCTGGGGTGTCCTCATGGGCGCCGTGGCCGCGGTGATGTTGCTCGTCGGCGGCGATGACGCCCTGACCGGCCTGCAGAACCTGACGATCCTGGTCGCGGTGCCGTTCGTGCTCGTCATGGTGGCGCTGTGCGCATCGCTGTGGCGCGACCTGCGCCGCGATCCGCTGGTGCTCAGAGAGGACGACATGATGCGTGCGCTGGAGGAGATCCACGCCGAACGAACGGGTACGGCGACCAAGACGAGGCGGCGCGGGCTGCGAGGCCGAAGGCCGTGAACCTCTTCGACTACGTCGCCGACAGGTGGGATCGGCTGTCACTGCAGGCGTGGCTGCACGTCAGCGAGGTGGTGCAGTCCACGCTCATCGCCGCGGCCATCGGGGTGCTGATCGGGATCGCGGTGTACCGCAGCCCCATTGGTTCCGCGGTTGCCACGGCGCTGGCCAGCACGATCCTCACCATCCCCTCGTTCGCGCTACTGGGGCTGCTCATCCCGCTCTTCGGGCTCGGCGCGCTGCCCACCGTGATCGCGCTCGTGCTGTACGCGCTGCTGCCGATCACCCGGAACACGATCGTCGGCCTCGCCGGGGTCGATCCGGCGGTCACCGACGCCGCCAAAGGCATTGGCATGAGCCGGTTCGGGGTGCTGACCAGGGTCGAGCTGCGGCTGGCCTGGCCGGCGATCCTGGCGGGCATGCGGGTGTCGACGCAGATGCTGATGGGCATCGCGGTGATCGCCGCCTACGCCAAGGGACCCGGCCTCGGCAGTGAGGTCTTCTCGGGGCTGACCAGGGCCGGCAGCGCCAACGCGACCAACCAGGCACTCGCCGGCACGCTCGGCGTCGTCGTCCTCGCCCTGCTGCTCGAGGGCGTCTACTTCCTCATCGCTCGCTTCACCGTCTCAAGGGGTATCCGTGGCTGAGAACGTCAGTGGCGTCGAGATCCAGTTGGCGAACGTCACCAAGCGCTACCCGGGTACCCGGGAGCCCGCGGTGCGCGACTTCACCATGACGATCCCGGCAGGCAAGATCGTGATCCTGGTCGGCCCGTCCGGCTGCGGCAAGACGACCACCATGCGAATGATCAACCGGCTGATCGAGCCCACCTCGGGCACGATCACGATCGGTGGCGAGGACGCGCTGAAGCTCAACGCCGATGCGTTGCGCCGCAAGGTCGGCTACGCGATCCAGCAGGCGGGGCTCTTCCCGCACTTCACCGTCGCGCAGAACATCAGCGTCGTGCCTGGGCTGCTCAACTGGGACCGCAAGCGCATCCGCGACCGGGTCGACGAGATGCTCGATCTCATCGGCCTCGACCCGGCCGTGTACCGCGACCGCTACCCGCGCCAGCTCTCCGGCGGCCAGCAACAGCGCGTCGGCGTGGCGCGTGCGCTCGCGGCCGACCCTCCGGTGCTACTGATGGACGAGCCGTTCGGTGCGGTCGACCCCATCACGCGCGGCAACCTGCAGGACGAGCTGCTGCGCCTGCAGACCGAGCTGCGCAAGACCATCGTGTTCGTCACGCACGACTTCGACGAGGCCGTCAAACTCGGGGACAAGATCGCGGTGCTCGGCGAGCAGTCCACGATCCAGCAGTACGACACGCCGGAAGCCATCCTCGCCAACCCCGCCAACGACATGGTCGCCGGTTTCGTCGGGGCAGGCGCCTCGCTCAAGCAGCTCACGCTGCTGCGGGTCCGCGAGGTCGAGCTGACCGGTGAGGCGATCACGGCCACCGTCGACGACTCGCCTGCCGCACTGCGTGAGCAGCTGGCCGGCAAGCGCAGGAGCTTCGCGCTGGTGCTCGACGAGCGCAAGCGTCCGTTCCGCTGGGTGCACGTCCGTGAGCTGGGCAGCGCCGCTTCGCTGCGCACGGTCGGCAGGCCGATCGGCGACCTGGTGACCACGCAGTCGACACTGCACGATGCGCTGGAGGCCATGCTCGCCGAGGGCGGGGCGGTGCCCGTCACCGGCTCCAGGGGCGAGTACATCGGCATGATCGAGCTCGACACGGTGATGGCCACCATCCAGCAGCTGCGCGAGGAGCACGATGCGGGGAGCGAGGTCTCGTGACCCGGACCGCCGAGATCAAGGGCTTCTCCACCGAGTCGGGTTCCCGCCGCGCCGACCGCGTGCGGTTGTTCGCCCAGCCCGTCGCCGTCGTTGTGATCGTCGGCCTGGTGCTCGCCTGGGCGTTCACCCGTAACAACGACGACATCGAGGCCGAGTCCATCCAGGCCGGGGTCCTGCTCACCAAGACGTGGGAGCACCTGCTCATCGCGCTGGTGGTCGCGGCCATCGTGGTCGGTGTCGCCGTGCCGCTCGGCGTCATGCTCACGCGGGCGTGGGCACGGCCGGTGGCGCCGCTGTTCATCGGCATCGCCAATATCGGCCAGGCCGCTCCCGCGCTCGGCGTGCTCGTGCTGTTCTTCCTGTGGACCGGCTGGGAAGGGCTGTGGGCGGCCGCGTTGCCGATCGCCTTCTACTCTCTGCTTCCGGTGCTGCGCAACACGATCGTCGGCATCCGGACAGTGGATCCGGCACTCGTCGACGCCGGTCGCGGCATCGGCATGTCGGCCACCGCGGTGCTGCTGCGGATCGAGCTGCCGCTGGCGGTACCACTGATCCTCGCCGGGCTGCGCACATCGCTGGTGCTGGCCGTCGGCACGGCGACGCTGGCGTTCTTCGTCAACGGCGGCGGGCTCGGCGAGCTCGTCGACACCGGGTACAAGCTGAACCGGGTCCCGGTGCTCGTCGTCGGCGCGGTGCTGGCCGTCGGGCTCGCGCTGCTGGTCGACTGGCTCGGCGCCGTACTGGAGGAGTACCTCGGACCGAAGGGACTGTCATGAAGCGCACGCTCCGCGCGGTCCTCGGCGCCGCGCTGCTGATGTTGTCGACGTCGGCCTGCGGGCTGACCGTCAACGCCGCACTGCCGTTCGAGGTACAGCCGGGCTCGATCCGGCCGGTGCCCGAGCTGCAGGGGGTCGACGTCACGGTCGGCTCCAAGGACTTCACCGAGCAGATCGTGCTCGGCTACATCGCCGAGCTCGCACTGGAGGCCGCCGGGGCCAATGCCGTCGACCTCACCAACATCAACGGCTCCAACAGCGCCCGATATGCCCTGGTGGACGGGCAGATCGACCTGCAGTGGGAGTACACGGGCACCGGCTGGCTGTCCTATCTGGGCTACGACAAGCCGTTGCCGGACGAGACGCAGCAGTACGAGGCCGTGCGCGAGGCGGATCTGGAGCGCAACGGCATCGTGTGGCTGCCGTACTCGGAGGTGAACAACACCTATGCGTTCGCCACCACGGAGGCCTTCGCCGAGCAGCACAACCTGCGTACCACGACGGACATGGCCAACTACCTCAAGCAGAACACGCAGGACGCGGTGTTCTGTGTGGAGACCGAGTTCGCCAGCAGGCCGGACGGGATGCCCGGGGTGCGCAAGATGTACGACTTCCCGGTGACGACGACCAAGACCTTCGGCACCGGCGCGATCTACAGCGCGATCGCGGGCGGCACGTGCAACTTCGGCGAGGTCTTCACCACCGACGGCCGGATCGCCGGGCTCAACCTGCGGGTGCTGGAGGACGACAAGAAGTTCTTCCCGCAGTACAACGCCTCGGTGACGGTGCGCAAGGAGTTCCTCGACCGGTACCCGCAGATCGCGGATGTCATGGCACCGGTCGCGGCGGCGCTGAACAACCAGGAGATCATCGAGCTGAACAAGCAGGTCGATGTGGACGGACGCGATCCGGTGGACGTCGCGCGGGAGTGGATGATCGACAAGGGCTTCATCAGCTGAGTAAAAGTCCCCCAAGGCCACCTTGGTTGCGTTCAACGCGACCAAGGTGGCCTTGGGGGACTAAAAGCTAGATGCCCAGGCGGTGCAGGAGCTGGCTCTCGATGTGGTCGAGTTCGGCGGCCACCGCCTTGTGCGCGGCCTTGCGCCGCGTCGCCGGCATCCGTTCGGCCGCCCGCACCGAGGCGGCGAGCTGCTCCAGTGTGGCCTGGCTACGCTCGGCGAAGGCTGCGTCGTCCTCGCCCGTCTTGGGCGAGCGGCGCAGCTCGTCGAGCCCGGTGGCCGCGCCGGCGATGCGGGCGAGCAGCCCGCCGCCGCGTCCGCCGTACTCGGCGAGCTGCTCGATACCGACTCCGATACGGCGTGCCTGGTAGTGGTCGTAGGCGTCGCGGGCCACGCCTGCAGCTCGTACCGCCAGCGGCGCGAGCACGGGTAGCGCCGCGGGGACGATCACCTTGGCCACGCGTACGGCATTGCGGGCTTTCTGCGGTGTCAGTCCCGACTCCTCTGCGGCCTTGTCCGCCGCCTTACCGGCCTTGCGCGCCATCGCCGTGCTCACCTCCGCGTACCTGTGGGTTGACGTTGAACTTACTGGTCGTGACCGGGTGGGGCACGTCGGCTCTGGAGTGTCGGTGCTCTCTCATACAGTGGTCACATGGCGAACGAGGTGCTGCTGGACGCGGGCGTGGTCACGCGCTGTCGCCGTCGGGTGCACCTCGACAACGACCCGACCATGCGGGAGGCCCCGCTCGCGCGGCCGGATCCGGCCGCCGAGCAGCGGATCGCCGACGCGCGGGCGCACCGGGCCGACATCGCCGAACGGCTGCGGGAGGCAACTGGCGGACCGTGGGCGATGATCCCCGTCGAGCTGCCGCCGGCGGACCGTGTCGGGCTCACGCGCACCGCGCTGGACGAGGGCGTGCCGTTCATCTGGGGCGGCCTGCTGCCGGTCGATCACGAGGGTGGCAGGCGTGGCGGTGCCGAGCTGCTGGTGCGCACGGCCGACGGGTACGTGCCGGTCCTCGTCGTGCGGCACCGCATCACCGATCCAGGTGAGGGTGCCCGCACCACGCCGATGACGGTGGTGGACCCCGCACTGGCGACCACCGACCCGGAACGCAAGGTTCGCTCGCATCCGCGGGACCTGTTGCGGCTGGCCCACATCCGGCGGTTGCTGGAGGTCACCGGTGACGCGGAGCCGGTCCGGGCGATCGGCGGGGTGATCGGGCTCGACGCGGATGTCGTGCTGTGGCACGACCTCGCCGCCCCGACCTGGCCGGGCGGGCGCAGCACGCTCGAGGAGTACGACGCCCGCTTCGCCGACCGGCTCGCCGTCGCGCGTGCCGCGGCCGGCAGGCAGGAGGCTCTTGCCGAGCCGTCCCGGGTGCTGGAGTGCCGACGCTGCCAGTGGTGGCCGGTGTGCGAGGCCGAGCTGACGCGGATCCGGGACGTGAGCCTCGTCGTCCGCGGCGAGGACGCGATGGAACTGCGCCGCTGCGGTGTCTCCACTGTGGACAAACTGGCCGCGCTGAACCCGGCGGAGGAGTCGCCGATCCAGTGGACCGGCACGACGTTCGGCGACGCGGTGGCGCTTGCCAGGGCCTGGCTTGCCGATCTCACCGTGGTGCGCAGGGTCGGTGAGGTCAGCGTCCCGCGTGCTGATGTCGAGGTCGACATCGACATGGAGAGCTTCGGCGACTCGGGTGCGTACCTGTGGGGTTGCCTGCTCAGCGGTGCCGATATCGGCACCGAGCCCGGCTATCGCTCCTTCGTCACCTGGGAACCGCTGCCCACTGTCGATGAAGCGCGCTCGTTCGCGGGGTTCTGGGCGTGGCTGTCCGATGTGCGCGCTCGCACCGCCGCGGCCGGCCTGACCTTCCGCGCCTACTGCTACAACGCGCTTGCCGAGAACCGCTGGCTCTACGCCTCGATCGAGCGGTTCGCAGGCAGCGACGGCATTCCTGACCGGGAAGAGATGCAGTCCTTTGTGGATTCCGACGAGTGGGTCGACCTCTTCCGCAGCGTCTCCGACCAGTTCCTGTGCTCGCACGGCAAGGGACTGAAGGTCGTCGCCCCCGTCGCCGGCTTCCGCTGGCGGGACCCGGAAGCCGGCGGCGAGGCGTCGATGCGCTGGTACCGCGATGCGGTGGGGATGGACGGTGGGGTGCCCGACCTCACCCAGCGCGAGCGTCTGTTGCGCTACAACGAGGACGACGTGCTGGCCACCCGCACCCTTCGGGAGTGGATGACGGGTCCCGCCATGCGGGACGTCCCCTTCATGGGCGACCTGTGACCGGCGCCGTCAGCGCGGGGCCATGCGCAGGGCGCCGTCGAGCCGGATGACCTCGCCGTTGAGGTAGTCGTGCTCGACGATGTCGACTGCCAGCTGGGCGTACTCGTCGGGCCTGCCGAGTCGCTTCGGGAAGGGCACACCGGAGGCCAGCCCCGCGCGGTACTCGTCGCTCACCGTCGCCAGCATCGGGGTGTCGATGATGCCCGGCGCGATCGTCATCACCCGGATGCCCTGCGAGGCGAGGTCGCGCGCGGCAGGCACGGTCATGCCGACCACCCCGCCCTTGGAGGCCGAGTAGGCGATCTGGCCGACCTGCCCCTCGAACGCGGCCACCGACGCCGTGTTGATCACGACGCCGCGCTGGTCGTCGGCGAGCGGTTCGGTTTTCGCGATGGCTTCCGCGGCGATGGTGACGACGTTGAACGTACCGATGAGGTTGATCTCGATGACCTTGCGGAACAGGTCGAGGTCGTGGCGGCCCTTGCGGGACAGGATCCGTGCCGAGGGACCGATCCCCGCGCAGTTGACGACGATGCGCAGCGGCGCACCGGCGCCGGCTGCCCGCTCGACGGCGGTGCCGACCTGGTCCGGGTCGGTGACATCGGCCTCGACGTAGGTCACGCCGTCGAGTTGCTCGGCCTTCTCGATCGAGGCGGCGAGGTCGAGCGCGAACACCTGCGCCCCCTTCGCCGCGAGTGCACTGGCCGTCGCCCCGCCCAGCCCGGAAGCGCCGCCCGTGACAATGGCCGCGGTATCGATGATCTGCATCGTTGTCCTCTCTGACGTTGGGGGGAACTCCGCTCAGGTTAACGCTCGTTCGCCTGGCTGTGTGGGGCCATTCGTTGACGAATGGCCGCCTGCTGGTTCCCCCGGCGTTCGCACAGCGGACAACTGTGAGTGTGACCGTCGGGGCCATGACACCTGCCCGAATTGTCGTCGTGGGAACCGGATACGTCGGGCTCACCACGGGTGCCTGCCTCGCCGAGCTGGGCCACCGGGTGACGTGCGTGGACGTCGATACCGCGAAGGTCGCACGGCTGAACGCCGGGCGCGTGGACATCATGGAACCGGGCCTCTCCGAGCTCGTGGCACGCGGCCTGACCAGCGGAACGCTGTCGTTCGTGGTCGGCGCACGCGAGGCGGTCCGCGCTGCCGATGGCGTGTTCCTGTGCGTGCCGACGCCGATGGGCGCCGGTGGGGCGGCCGACCTGCGTGCCGTGGAGGCCGTCGTCGCCGAGATCGCCGATGTGTTGCCCAGCGGGTGTGCGCTGATCACCAAGTCGACCGTGCCGGTGGGGACGGCGCAGCGCATCCGGGACCTGCTCGGCCGCTCGGACCTGCCCGTCGTGTCCAATCCGGAGTTCCTTCGTGAGGGGAGCGCGGTCGCCGACTTCCTCGGGCCCGACCGGATCGTCGTCGGCTCCGACACTCCCGGCGCGGCGGACTGGGTCGCCAACCTCTACGCCACGCTCGACGTCCCGGCTGTGGTCACCGATGCCGCCAGCGCCGAGCTCGTCAAGTACGCCGCCAACTGCTTCCTCGCGATGAAGCTGTCCTACGTCAACGCGATCGCCGAGCTGTGCGACCGGCTCGGCGCCGACATCGAGGACGTCACCAGGGGAATGGGCTACGACCGCCGCATCGGACGCTCGTTCCTGCGGCCGGGGCCGGGCTGGGGCGGCTCGTGTCTGCCCAAGGACACCAGCGCGCTGTTGCGGATCGCCGAGTCGGTGCGGTTCGACTTCGGGCTGCTCGACGCGACGATCGAGGAGAACCTCGCCCAGCGCGACCGGATCATCGCCAAGATCGCCGCTGCCGTCGGTGGCAGGCTCGCGGATGCCCGCATCGGCGTGCTGGGGCTCGCCTTCAAGGCCGGGACCAACGACCTGCGGGACTCACCTGCACTGTCGGTGGCCTCCGTGCTGTGCGCGCACGGTGCCGAGGTCACCGCCTACGATCCCGCGATCACCGGTGACCTGCCGGGAATGCTGGTGGCGGACACCCCTTACCGGGTCGCGAAGGGTGCCGACGCTGTGGTGGTCCTCACCGAATGGCCCGAGTTCCAACGGCTCGACTGGGCCTACATGGCCGAGCTCATGCACGGCGACTCCGTGGTGGACACCCGTAACCTGCTGGAACCACGCGCGATACTTGCCGTCGGTTTGAGCTGGCAGGGAATCGGCCGCCCGAGAGCCGCTGCACGGACGACATCCGTTAGTTGAGCGAACAAACCGTTCACCCGTAATGTCTGGGCGTGTTCACGACTAGGCCGGAGCTCGCCGGCACGTACGGCATGGTGGCCTCGACCCACTGGCTGGCCTCGGCCACCGGGATGGCCGTGCTCGAGGACGGTGGCAACGCCTTCGACGCCGCGGTCGCGGCGGGGTTCGTCCTGCAGGTCGTCGAGCCGCACCTCAACGGCCCCGGCGGGCAGGTGCCTGCGCTCTTCGTGACCGCGCGGGACCGCACGCCGCGAGTGTTGTGTGGCCAGGGTGTCTCGCCCGCCGCGGCGACGCCCGCGCATTTCGCGAGCCTCGGCCTCGACCTCATTCCGGGCAGCGGCCTGTTGGCCGCGACCGTTCCCGGTGCGTGGGATGCCTGGTTGCTGTTGTTGCGCGACCACGGCACGAAGAGCCTGCGCGACGTTCTCGGCTACGCGATCTCCTATGCGTGGAACGGTGTTCCGGTCATCGGCAGGATCACCGAGACCATCGACACGGTCGCGGATCTCTTCGCCAACCACTGGCCCACCTCCGCGCGGCTGTGGCTGCCCGACGGTGAGGCACCCGCGCCCGGTTCGCTGCACCGCAACCGCACGCTGGCCCGCACCTGGCAGCGGTTGCTGGGCGAGGCGGAATCCGTGCCGGGACGGGAAGCCCAGATCGACGCGGCGCGCAACGCCTGGTCGCGCGGCTTCGTCGCCGAGGCCATCGACGCCTTCAGCCGCACCGCGTTCCGTGACGACTCCGGCCGCGACCACGCCGGCTTGCTCACCGCCGACGACCTCGCGGGCTGGGAAGCGTCCTATGAGGACGCCGTGCTCACCGACTTCGGTACGTGGAGCCTCGCCAAATGTGGTGCCTGGACGCAGGGACCGGTGCTGGCACAACAACTGCGGCTACTCGAGGGTTTCCATGACCAACTGTCCTATGTGAACGGTGTGCCGACCGCGCGGACGGTCCACCTGGCCACCGAATGCGCCAAGCTGGCCTTCGCCGACCGGGAGGCCTGGTACGGCGACACCGATGTACCACTCGACTGGTTGCTCTCCTGGGACTACGCCGCGCAGCGGCGCAGGCTCGTCGGCGAGGAGGCCAGCGGCGAGCTGCGCCCCGGCGGTACAGGCGCGCAGCTGCCGAAGATCCTCGCCGAGACCCGCGGCAGGACCACCGGCAGCGGCGCGCTCGGCGAGCCGACCGTCGGCCCGCAGGGGCAGGTACGTGGCGACACCGTGCACATCGATGTGGTGGACGCCAGCGGCAACATGGTGTCGGCGACCCCGTCGGGCGGCTGGCTGCAGTCCTCGCCGACCATCCCGGAGCTGGGTTTCTGCCTCGACTCGCGCGCGCAGATGTTCTGGCTGGAGGAAGGCCTGCCGAACTCGCTGGCTCCACGCAAGCGGCCGCGGATCACGCTGTCGCCGTCGATGGCCCTGCGCGACGGTGAACCGGTGATCGCGTTCGGCACGCCCGGCGGCGACCAGCAGGACCAGTGGCAACTGTGTTTCTGGCTCGCGCACACCATCGGCGGGCTGAACCTGCAGGAGTCGATCGACGCGCCCGCGTGGCACAGCACCGCGTTCCCCAGCTCCTTCTACCCGCGTGCATGGACGCCGAAGGAGCTGGTGATCGAGTCCCGCATCGGCGCCGCGGCGCTCGACGACCTACGCGAGCGCGGGCACGACGTGGTCGATGCCGGGCCGTGGGCGCTCGGCAGGCTCTCCGCCGTCTCGCGCGACCCGGCGAGTGGCCTGCTGCACGCCGCCGCCAACGCTCGTGGCATGCAGGGCTACGCCGTCGGCCGCTGACCGCGTAGGCGCAGTCAGCGCAGGTCTACTGCCCGGGGCGTAGGGCGACAACGCGCTTCTCAGCCGACACGCGCTCGCGTGGGCCGGGGGTAGCGTCGGTGCGTGTCCACACCGAGGCAGCTCGCGGCCGATGTGCTCGGCCCCCTCGTGCTGGCCGCCTTCGTGCTGGTCGTCACGACCGTTGCGGCACCACATCAGCCCGAGGCACGGACACTCGATGTGCTCGGTTACGGCCTGCTGGTCGGTGCCGCGTTGCCGCTGTTCGTACGCAGGCGGTTCCCGCTCACGGTGTTCGCGGTGTCGATGGCCTGCACGGTGGCGTACTACTGGACGCTGTATCCGGGCGGCCCCGCGATCGTGCTGCCCGCGTTCGCGCTCTACACGCTGGCCCTGTTGCGTGGCCCGCTGCTCGCGAGCCTGGCGGGCGGTGTGTTACTTGCCGGCGCGTACGTGGCGTTCGTGGTGGCCGGGCTCGGCTGGGTGCCCGACCCGCGGGCGCTCGGGTTCGTTGCCGGGGTGGCCGCGCTCATCGGCATCGGCACCGCGGTGCGCAACCGCGGGGTCGCGCTCGCCGCGGCGCGCAGGCAGGAGGCCGAGCACCGAGAGCGGCTCGCCGAACAGGAGCGGCTACGCATCGCCAGGGAGGTGCACGACGTCGTCGCGCACAGCCTCGCCATGATCAACGTTCAGGCCGGGGTCGCCGCGCACGTCGCCGATCGCAGGCCGGAGCAGGCCGTCGAGGCGCTGCGTGAGATCAAAGCGGCCAGCGCGGCGGCACTCACCGACCTGCGCGCGACGCTGGCCGTCCTGCGCTCGGGCGAGAACCGTGCGCCGGCGCCGAGTCTGCGCCGCCTCGACGAGCTGCTCGACCACGCCCGCGCGGCCGGGCTCGTGGTACGCGTGCGCGGTGCTGCCGGTGAGCTGCCCGCGCCCATGGACGCCGCGGCGTACCGGATCCTGCAGGAGTCACTCACCAACGTCGTCCGGCACGCCGACCAGGCACGGTCCGTGGAGGTACGGTTCACTCGCGCCGACGGTGGTCTGCAGCTCGCGGTCCGTGACGACGGATCCGGCGGCGCCGCGCCGAAGCCCGGCAACGGGCTGCGCGGAATGCGGGAACGCGCCGAGGCGCTCGGCGGCGAGGTGGATGCGCGGCCGCTGAGCCCCGGTTTCGAGGTCAGGGCGGTCCTACCGATCGAGGGGCGGCGATGACGATCAGGGTGGTGCTCGCCGACGACCAGGTGCTCGTGCGGGCCGGTTTCCGGGTGCTGCTGGAGACCGAGGACGGGTTCGAGGTGTGCGGTGAGGCCGGCGACGGGGAGGAGGCGGTCGCGCTCGCCCGTGAGCACCGGCCGGACGTCGTCGTGATGGACGTGCGCATGCCCGGTGTCGACGGGCTGGCGGCCACCCGGCGCATCGCGGAGGACCCCGAACTGTCCGGGGTGAAGGTACTGGTCCTCACCACGTTCGACGTCGACTCCTACGTCTACGACGCCCTGCGTGGTGGTGCCAGTGGTTTCCTCCTCAAGGACACCGACCCCGTTGAGCTGCTGCGGGCGCTGCGCGTGGTGGCCTCGGGTGAGGCACTGCTCGCACCGACCGTCACCCGCAGGCTGATCGCCGAGTTCGTCGGCAGACCGGAGAACCGGCGGATCGATCCGACGGCGATCGGTGAGATCACCGAGCGGGAACGGCAGGTGCTGGCACTCGTGGCAGGTGGTCTCACCAACGACGAGATCGCGGGCGAGCTGTTCATTTCCGCGGCGACCGCGCGCACCCACGTCAGCCGCATCATGACGAAGCTGCAGGCGCGCGACCGGGCGCAACTGGTGGTGCTGGCCTACGAGTCCGGTCTCGTCAGGCCGGGCGGCTGAGCAGTGATCGTCAGGACTCGCGATGCGTCGGCGGCGCCAGGTTCACCTGCTCGTCGAGCAGTTCGGCGAACTGGGACTCGATCGCATCCTGACTCGGGCCGGTGATGTCGATGATGATCACCCGCGTGTAGAGCACGTAGACCGCCCGGTACACGCTGTCTGACGTCGGGCTGCCCGCGCCGAGCACACGCACGCCCTGCATCGCGTGGTCGCGGACCGCCGGAATGCCGCCTTCCTGCTGCGTCACGGCGTACTCGTCAGCGACGGCGATCGCGGCGTTCTCGTCCTCGACCTCGATCGCGTACACGCCGATCGTGTTCTCACCGTCGCGTGTCGTCTTGAGCAGGCCTTCGGTCATGTTGGCGTCGGCGAGGGCCTCGATCACCGGTTCGGGCAGCATCTGGTTCTGCCGAAGTTGGTCGAGATCGAACGGCCCGCCCCCGTTGCGCTCGGTGCCGGGCGGATCGATGATCGCGGCGTCGTTGTCCTCCGGTGCAGCCTTCGCCGCGGGCGGCTCCGGCAGCGGTTGGGTCGTCGGTTGCGGTGGGGGCGCACTCTGGCTCGTGGCGGGTGGCTGGTCCGCCTGAGTGGATCCACCACCGTTGTTGATGAACAGTGCCCAGACGGCGAATCCGATTCCCGCGACGAGCACGACACCGAGAATCGAGAACAGCACCTTGCGGCCGGACCGCGATTCCGCTGGAGCGTCGTCGAACGACTCTGGTCCCTGGCTCATGCCCCAGTCGGCCGGACTCGGTGGCGCGACCGGGGGAAGGTCTGCGCCACCCCACGGCGGGCTCGTGTCGCTCTGCGGCGCGTTCCACGGCTGTCCGTAGGGCGGTTGCGGCTGCTGCGGGCCGGCGAAGCCACCGGGCGGGGACGCCGGAGGCAGCTGCTGCGGTTGCGGGAAACCGGCAGGCGGAGACGCCTGAGCCTGCGGGTGGGGCGGCTGTGCCTGCCAGTTGGAGACGACCTGGGTGCGTTCGGCACCCGGGTCGTCGGCGGGTCCGGCCTGGCCGGCGGCCGGCTGCTGTGGCGCGCTCGAGGGCGACAGCGGCTCGATGACCTGTGTCGAGTCGGCGCTTGCCTGGCTTTGCGGCTGCTGCTGCGGGTCCGGCGACGTCACTGCCGAGGAAAGGATCTGGTCTCGGCGAGTTCTGTATTCGTCGGCGGACAGGCTGCCGGACGCGAGACTCTCGTCCAGCTTGCGTAGCTCTTCCTGCCAGGTCACCCCCGGCCCCCCTTCGGGACAGTGCTTGTCTGCGCGCGCGGTATGCGAGCGCTGACGACAATGGAAACCGTGCACATTGTGCACCCCGGCTCCTGGGATGCCACTCTTGACCACCCGGTGATCGCCGCTGTCACCTGGTCGTTACCTGGGATTGTCCGCCAGCGCGGCGGCCAGCCTGTCGATCGCCTCGTCCCGCAGCAGCGCGCTGCCGCCCCCGGACACGATCCGTTCCACGAACTCGATGACGATGACGTCCCGGTCGGCGAGAACGCCCGCGATCTCGTCGACGGAACCGCCTGCGACGGTGTCAGCGTGCACCACGGTCAGGTCCCGGCACGTCGCGGCCAGAAACGGTGTCGCGAACTGCGTGTAGGAGTCGGCGATCACGCCGACCCGGCCCGCAATGGTCCCGTCCACCTCGCTGCCGTGCTGCTTCACCTCGAGCGGTGTCCGGAAGTCGCTGGCGATGTAGCGGGTGCGATCCCGTCCACCGTCCGGTGCGAGGCTGAACCGGTGTGGGTGCCATTCCTCGCTCCTGCCGAGCAGCCGGGGGAGATCGGCAGGCCACGGTTGCGTGCCAGCTGGTTCCACTTTCCAGGTCGACGTGCTGCCCGGTGCCAGCCGTTCGGCGAGTTCGTACGTCATGGTCAGCCCGCCCGCGAACGTCCAGTGGCTGTCCAGCGGGTCGTACAGTGGCTCGCCGACCTGGGCCTGCGCGGTTCGCAGCGCCGGACGCAGATCGATCGCGCCTGCCTCGGCAGGGACGCGCTGCCAGAATTCGCGCGCGCGTTCGTCGGCGCAGTCCTTGCCGACGTAGCTGTCGGGCAGGTACTGCGGCATCGCGGTGGACTTGTCCGGTGCGAACACCACCTCGAACCGGCGTCCGGATGCTTCGACAGCCGCGCGGAGCCGTTGGAGTGATCTGATCACGCCGTCGATGTCCGTCGTCGGGAAGCACTTGCTGAGCGCGTCCTCGCCGAGGTAGAGCCAGCCGTCCTTACCGGAGACCACCTTCGGGTAGAGGTCGTACGGCACTTGCTCGGGCTCGTCCTCCGGGCTGACGCCCACCGTGTCGCGGGCTCCGCCGCCGGCACCGGGCGAGTCACCGAAAACGCCGGCGCTGACGGCCTCCGCGGCATCGATCCCGGCCTCGCGCAGCGGCAGATGATCGGTCGCCCACGCGGAGAGCCCGGTGAAGAAACCCCAGCCCGCGCCGGGGCCGGGGAACTCGGCCAGCGCCCTGTTCTCGAAGGGCTCGGGCCGCACACCGGCCACGAAGGCGAGGGCGGGTGCGAGGAAGAACGCAATGGCACAGACCAGCGCCGTGCGCTGGCGGGGGCTGTGCCGTGGCCGGTAGAGGTTGTGCTCTCGTGGCAACCACGATTCCGGTGTCGGCGGGAGGTGCTCGCCTCCGGGCAGGTGTGATCGGGAACCGGACGGCACGCGCCGTATCGTATCGCGGGGTCGGTACGGGCGGGCCGGTTCACGCGAAGACATTCGCGCAGGCGGTCGGTGGAACTGGAGGCACGCGGTGCATCGCGCGCATGGACTTGGCTACGACGAGCGGATCCAGGCCGAGCAGGAGACCTTCGCAGCTCAACTCGACCTGCACGGCAGCCTGCCCGAGTCGGCACATCGGTGGTCGGCCCAGCACATGGTGCCGAAGCTGCATGCGCTCGGCGTCTCCAGCATCGACCAGTTGATCGTCGACGAGATCGCGAAGCGTGCCGCCGGCCTGCGCAGGGACGCGGTGGTGCTCTCGCTCGGCAGTGGCAACGGCGACCAGGAGCTCAGCTGGTTGCGATCGCTGCGCGAGGCCGGTGTGCGCAATGTGCGGATCAGGCTGCTCGAGTTCAACCCGGACATGCAGAAACGGGCTGCCGCCGCAGCCGCCGAACTCGGGTTCGGCGACCGCGTCGAGCACGTCGTCGCCGACTTCAACGTGTGGCGTGCCGATGCCGACCACGACGTCGTCGTGGCGTATCAGGTGCTGCACCACGTGCTCGATCTCGAGCATCTCTACGGACAGGTGCGCGACAGCCTCACCACGGACGGCGTGCTGGTGGTCCACGACATGATCGGCCGCAACGGGCACCGCAGGTGGCCGGAAGCACTCGAGGTCGTGGAGCGGATCTGGGCCACGCTGCCCGCCGAGTTACGGCGCAACGCGATCACCGGAGCGGTCGACGACACCTACGATGACGTCGACTGTGCGATCGAGGGCTTCGAAGGCATCCGCGCGCAGGACGTGCTGCCCGTGCTCCTCGACTACCTGCACCCCAGCTTCTTCCTGGCGCTCGGCAATGTGATCGATCCCTTCGTGGACCGGATCTACGGGCACAACTTCGATATGGGCAACGAGGTGCACCGTTCGCTCATCGACCACATCGGAACCCTCGACGACACCCTGATCGACCTTGGGGTGCTTACTCCGACCCGGCTCACCGCGCTGTTTCATCCGACACCGCAGCCACTCAGGGCATACGGCAGCCGCACACCCGCGCGGTCGGTGCGCGACACCTCCGTGTTCGATCCCGCCGGCCGGGTGTCGTTCCAGCCTCGCGGAACCGACCCCGCGGGGCTGGTGAGTGGATCGGGTGTCGCGGTCGGGCGGATGAACGGCGTGTTCCCGGACCACTGGGCCGGGCGTACCGTCCAGTTCCCCGTCCTCAGCACCGCGGCGGTGGCCACGCTCCGGCTGAGCGTCTATGTACCGGACTGGATGCCGCGTACCGGCAACCTGGCCATCGGTATCGATGGGACGATCGTGGCCACTGTCGACATCGCACACGGGCTGACCGAGCGAACGGTGCCGGTTGCGCTACCGGCGCACCGCACTGCCGAGCTCACCCTGTCGAGCGATTGGTGGGTGAACCCCGCTCTCGCCGGCACGGGGGATGATCGGCGCACCCTTTCCTATGTCCTCGTGGGCGTCAGCTGGGAAAGCTGAACCGGCACCACCAGCGGGTATGTGAACCGCTAGTCTCGCCGCATGGGTAACCGACCTGGGGTTGAGCGGCTCATCGAGTGGACGGGGGAGCGGTGCGTGCCGTGGGCCGACGACCTCCAGGTGATCTACGAGCACTACCACCGGTACGCCTACGCGCTGCAATTCACCGAGGGCAAGCGCGTGCTAGACCTCGCGAGCGGGGAGGGTTTCGGCAGTGCCCTGCTCGCCACCACGGCGCGCAAGGTGGTCGGCCTCGACATCGATCCGAAGACGATCGAACATGCCCGCACGACGTATCCGCTCGCCAATGTGCGCTTCGAACTCGGGTCGATCACCGATCCTGACGCCCTGAGTGATGAACCGGCTTTCGATGTGATCACGTGCTTCGAAGCCATCGAGCACGTGCGGGAACAGGAACAGTTGATGGAACTGGTCCTGCGCAGGCTCGCGCCGAACGGGATCTTCCTGTGCAGCACGCCGGATGTCGAGATCTACACCCACGACCACGGCAACCAGAATCCCTTCCACGTCAGGGAACTGGGGGAGGACGCGTTCCGCGACCTGCTGGGCGAACGTTTTCCGCACGTCACTCTGCTGCGGCAGAGCGTCGCCGTCGGATCCCTGATCCACGATGGCGGCGCGGGCACCGGAAGTGAGGCGCACCTGCTGCGCCGACAGTCAGCGGACAGTTGGTCGGTCGAAAAGGGAGCGCCGCACACCTACCTGCTCGGGATCGCCTCCGGTCAGCCGTTCGACACCGCGCACACCTCCGTTCTGCTTGATCCGAAGCTGACTCTCGTCCAGCAGGGCCGTGCCGCCGAGGTGGCCGCACTGTCGGATGCCGTGCGCGGACTGGAGGAACAACTCGCCCACCAACAGCGCGCGAGCGAGACCGCCGCGGCGGAGGCAGCGGCAGCGGCAGCCGCCTTGACTGCCGAGCGCGATGCCGCACGGCAACAGGTCGAGACACTCGGCGAGGGCTACCGCAAGTCAGCCGCTGAGGTGGACCGGCTACGCAGGCAGGTGGAAAGAGACGCCGCGCGGCTGAAGTGGCTGTCGGACAACAACACCGCACTGCGGCAGACAATCCACCACTTCGCGACCGAGAACGCCCGCCTCAACGCGGAACATTCGGCACTCGCACAACGGCTGATCGGCCGCTACCGCACGACGATCGAGCGGCTCGCGCCTCGCGGTACCCGCCGCAGGGAAGCGTACGAAACAGCATTGGGCCGCACGCCGGTGACCACTCCCTCGGCCGACGCTGTGCCCGGGCCTGTCAGCGTCACCACCAGCAGCGAGCCGATCGTCAGCGTGGTGATCCCGACCTACGGCAACTGGCCTTATACCCGGCGCTGCCTCGAATCGATCGAAATCCACCTGCCTGCCACACCGTTCGAAATCATCGTCGTGGACGACGCCTCTGTGGACGATTCCGCGGAGCGGGTGGCCCAATGCCCTGGTGTGCGGCTCGTCCGCGCACCGCGCAACCTCGGTTTCGTCGGTGCGTGCAATCTCGGCGCCGAGCACGCCCGTGGTGACCTGATCATGTTCCTGAACAACGACACAGAAGTGCGGCCCGGTTGGCTCGACCGTCTGGTTGAGACGTTCGACTCGAGCCACGGCGTGGGTCTCGCCGGTGCCAAGCTCGTCTACCCCGATGGCCGGCTGCAGGAGTGTGGCGGGATCATCTGGCGCGACGGGACCGGCTGGAACTACGGGCGCGGCCAGAACGCGGACGACCCGCGTTACCGCACGGTGCGCGACGTCGACTACTGCTCCGGCGCGGCCCTGCTGGTGCGCCGCGACCTGTTCGAGCAGATAGGCGGCTTCGACACCCGGTACGCGCCCGCGTACTACGAGGACACCGACCTCGCGTTCGCCGTCCGCGCGGCCGGGTACCGCACCGTCGTGCAGCCGGAGTCGGTCGTCGTGCACCACGAGGGCGTCTCCAACGGCACCGACATCGGGTCAGGGATCAAGCGATACCAGGACCTCAACCGGTCCGTCTTCGTGGAGAAGTGGGCAACGGCGCTGGCCGATCACCTTCCCGAAGCCAGCCCGCGCAACGTGTGGCTCGGCCAGGCCCGCACGGCACTCGGGCACCATGGCGGTTTCGTTCTCGTCGCCGACCACCAGGTACCGCGCACCGACGAGGACTCCGGTTCCGTCCGCATGGCGCGAATTCTCGAGCTGCTGGTCGAACTTGGCGAGCGGGTGGTCTTCTTTCCCATGAACGGGGCGGTACCCGACAGCTATACCACTCCGCTCTACGAGGCCGGGGTCACGGTTATCGCTGATCACGGGCAGCAGGCGGAGTTCTTGCGGGAGGCGGGAGACGCGTTGCGTCTCGCGGTGCTGTCCCGGCCACAGGTCGCGTGGCAACTGCTGGAACCGATTCGCCAGCACGCGCCGGACTGCCTCATCGCCTACGACACGGTCGACCTGCACTTTCTGCGGCTGCGGCGGCAGGCGGACCTCGCGGCCGAGCTCGGTGACAAGGCCGAACACGCGTCTCTGCGGCGCCGTGCCGAGGCGTTGCAGGAGCTGGAACTCGGGCTGGTCCGCGCCTGTGACGTCACGCTGACCGTGTCCGATGTGGAGAGTCAGCTGCTCGGCGAACTGGTGCCGGCGGCCGAGGTCGATGTGCTGTCCAATGTGCATGATGCCGCGGTGATGCCCGCGATTCCGCATGGTCGTGCGGGTGTGCTGTTCGTCGGCAGCTTCGACCACATCCCCAACCGGGACGCCGCGCGGTGGCTGGCCGAGGACATCATGCCGCGGGTACGCGAGCAGTGTCCTGACGCGCTCGCCCACATCGTCGGGTCCAACCCTCCTCCGGAGATCCGCGAGCTCGCCACTGACGCCGTGGTGGTGCACGGCTGGGTCAAGGACCTGGCGGCGCTGTACGAACAGGTGCGCGTCGTGGTCGCCCCACTGCGCTTCGGTGCGGGTGTCAAGGGCAAGGTCGGTGAGGCGCTGGCGCTCGGTGTGCCCGTGGTGGCGACTCCGCTGGCAGCCGAGGGCATGCATCTCAACCACGGCGACGACGTCCTGCTGGGGGAAACCGCCGAGCAGGTGGCCGAACAGATCGTCAGACTCCTGCGCGATGACGTGCTGTGGCTTGGGCTCACGGCGGCAGGCAAGGAGGCGGTGAGCCGGCGGTTCGGCCCTCAGGTGGCCCGCACGACCCTCTCCGGCTTGCTGACGCAGTCGCGTGTGGACTGATCCTCCTCGGGGTGAGGGTGCGTATGGCTCAGCAGCGGACGGGACGGCATCAGCCGTCCAAAACCTACGCTGACCCGAACATCGGGTTCGCGTGGCTGCGTTTGTTCGGAGCCATCACGGTCGTCATCGACCACAGCTCACCGTTGGTACATCCGGAAAGACTGACCATTTTCCCCGCGAACTGGGAGGCTTCCCCCGGTTACGTGGTGCTCATGGCCTTCTTCGGGATGAGCGGATTCCAGATCAGCGACAGCTGGGAGCGGGACCCGTCCTGGTGGCGGTTCGCCGGCCGCAGGCTCCTGCGCATCATGCCGCCGCTGCTCGTCGTGGTCTTCTTCACCACCTTCGTGATCGGGCCGCTGTTCACGACAATGTCCGCCGGTGAGTACTGGTCCGATCTGCAGACCTGGCGCTACCTCGTCGGCACCTCACTGCTGTTCCTGTTGCAACACCTGCTTCCCGGTGTGTTCGTGGACAACCCCTACCCATGGTCGGTCAACGGTTCACTGTGGACGTTGCCGATGGAGTTCGTCGGCTATGTCGTCGTGCTGGTCCTCGGGTTACTCGTCGCGGCGGGGGTGACCCGGTTGCTCGTCTTCGCGGTACTGGCCGGGCTACTCGTCCTCGACACGATGTACCAGGCGACCTTCGGCTTCCAGGGCGACGCCGGCTCGCTGCTGCAGGTGCCGATCGGCTCTCTGGTGTCGTTCCTCGTTCCGTTCGTTCTCGGTGTGATCGCGCACCAGTTCCGCGACCGTATCCCGTTGCGCCCGGTTATCGCGCTGGGCTTGCTGGCAACGTGGATTGCTCTGCATTGGACACCGGCGGACCGCTATGTCCTGCCGTTGATGGCGACCTACGGAGCCATCGTTCTCGCCCATCGCTGGCCGCGGCGGCTCGAGGTGGACGGCCGCTGGTTCTTCGGCAGCTACGGTATGTACATCTGGGCATTCCCGGTACAGCAGCTGATCATCCTTGCCGGTGTCCGCGATCAGTGGGTTCTCATGGCGCTGGCGGTGCCTGCCGCATACCTATGCGGGGTCCTGTCCTGGTGCCTGGTCGAGGCACCGACTCAGCGTGGGCTGCGCAAGTACTTTGTCACGCCGCGGCGGGTGGAGCCGGACACCATCGAGTTCAGGCCGGTGGCAGCACCCGCCGCAGCTCAGCGACGACCGCCGTCAATGGCTCGCTCAGATCGGCGGCGGTAGCCGGAAGCGGCTGCGACACCCACAGGTTCACCGCAACGTCGCCGGAGGCGTACCAGGTACCGGCAAGCGTTCGCTCGCCGAGTTCGCCGGTCAGCGTGTCGTCCGGGGCGGAGCTTCGTGTGTAGCCCGCGCCCAGTGCCGAGTCACGCATCTGCTGGGCGGTGTTCCTCGCGGCATCCGGGCTCGCCATGGGGATGGCCAGCAGGAAGTATGCGGTAGGGCCGTCCGCGGAAGCCCGGTACAGGACTTCCTGCGCACCGTTTCGTGTGAGCAGTGCCGCGGTCTGTTCCGTGTACAGCCCGAGGTCGGCGCCCCGCCGGACCGCGACCGTGGAGTTCTGCGGGTTGGGCTGGCCGGGCAGTACGGGGAGCCGGTCTTCGAGGGCGACGTCCTGCTGCGTGCTCGTCTCCTGCCCAGGTGCGGGGTCGGTGGTGTCACCGCGGCCGAGCCACCACGCGCCGCCGATGATCGCCGCAAGTGCGAGGAAGACGCCGAGGGAGATCAGTAGCCACGTCCGCGTCCTACCCCGGTTCTCCGCCGGGATGGGCGGCGGCGGGACATGCAGCCGGCTGATCGGCATGGTGAGCTCGGTGTCGGCGGGGCTGGGCGCGGTGGTCGGCCTGCTCGTGGCCAGCAGCGCCGCCGGGTTCACCTTCTGCGGCAGCGCAGGCGTCGTCGGCTGTTGGCTGGGCGGGACCGCGGCCTGCGCCGACGGTTGGGGGTTCAGCTGTGCGCTGGCCGCCGGGTTCGCCGCCTGCCAGCGCGGGGCGCCGTCGGGGTTGTCGTGCGGTGTGGCAGGCGGCGACACGAGGGGGCTGCCGGACGCCTCGGCCAGGATGTCCTCCCTGCGGCGGCGGTGCTGATCATGACTGATGGTTCCTGCGGCGAGCTCGGCGTCGAGGCGGCGCAACCGTTCCTGCCACGTCATCCACAACCCCCTGGCCTACGAGCGAGCACTCGCACAGTACTTCGTCACCTCTTGGAGGGACATTGTGTCGCCTACCATTGACTCATGTCGTGGTTTGGCCGAGACAAGACCCGGCTCGTGTCGGCTGAGGAGACACTCCCCGGCCGCACGGAGCCGCTGGTGACCCCTGATGTGCACGCGGTGTACCCCGAACGGCGGATCAAGCCGCCATTTCCCGACGGCATGCGTACTGCCGTCTTCGGCCTCGGCTGTTTCTGGGGTGCGGAGCGGCTGTTCTGGCAGACGCCGGGCGTCTACTCGACGGCGGTCGGCTATTCGGGCGGGCACACACCCAATCCGACCTATGAGGAGGTCTGCACCGGCCTGACCGGTCACACGGAGGCCGTGCTCGTTGTCTACGACCCGCGGCAGGTGTCGTACGAGAAGCTGCTGAAGGTGTTCTGGGAGGGGCACGACCCCACGCAGGGCATGCGGCAGGGCAATGACGTCGGCACCCAGTACCGCTCGGCGATCTACTACGCCGACGACTCACAGCGCGCCGAGGCAGAGGCCTCCCGCGACGCGTTCCAACCGGCCTTAGACCGTGCCGGACACGGCCGGATCACGACGGAGATCGCCCCGCTCGGACCCTTCTACTACGCCGAGGACTACCACCAGCAGTACCTCTACAAGGTGCCCAACGGCTACTGCGGCTTGGGTGGGACCGGTGTCGCCTGTCCGGTAGGTCTGACGCAGGCTGACTGACGAGTTCAGTTCGCTTCCGACGATGGGGGCACCATGGGCTTGATCCACATCGACCTGTTCGCGACGCTCGACCTGGTTGGCCAGTCGCCGGGTGAGCCCGACGAGGACCCCGACGGCTTTCCGTTCGGGGGATGGCAGGCGCCCTTGTTCGACGAGACGGTCGGCCAGCACGTCGGTGCCGGAATGGAGGGCATGGACGCCCTGCTGCTGGGCCGCAGGACCTACGACATCTTCGCCGCGTTCTGGCCGAACCAGGTCGACGGCGTCGACGGTGGGATCGCCACGCTGTTCAACAGCCTCCCGAAGTACGTCGCCTCGCGCGGCAACCCGGATCTGCGCTGGGCAGGCTCGACGCAGCTGGGACCCGATCTGGCGAGCGCCGTGCGCGAGCTGCGTGACAGGCATGAGCACGTCCACGTGATCGGAAGTCTGAACCTGGTGCAGACCCTCCTGCGTGAGCGCCTCTTCGACCGGCTCGACCTGTGGGTCTTCCCCATCGTGCTCGGCGTGGGCAAGAAGGTGTTCGACGGCGGTGCGATGCCTGCCAATCTGGAGCTCCTCGAGCCGCCCGTCGCCTCGGCCACAGGCGCTGTGCTCCTGCGTTACGGCCTGGGTGCGGGGACCCCGGGCACCGGGGACATGCGACGCGAAGACCGCGGCGCCGGTCCGAGCTGACGGTCAGCGGGGAGTAACGAAAAAGGCCCCCGATTGGGGGCCTTTTCAGGATTCGAGAGCGGACGACGGGACTCGAACCCGCGACCCTCACCTTGGCAAGGTGATGCGCTACCAGCTGCGCTACGTCCGCATGCACCGCATTGTTCGCGCTGTGCATGAGAGAGTCTATACCGATCGTCGCCCGGGGTTGCGAGGCACCCGCCGATGCCGGAGTGTGGGCGGTAGGTCACGTCCGTGGTACAGGGGGTGACGAGGGTGGCGGGGCTCCGTATGGTGTTCAACGTTCAACCGAAAGGGCTACGGCCCGGAGGGGGTGCCAGGCTGGATGGATCGTGCGGTCCCCGGGTCCGATGAGCCGGCACTGCTCGAACGGTTGCGGTTGGGCGAAGACGCGGCATTCAGCGAGCTCTTCGAACACCACGCGCCCGCCGTGCGTCGCCTTTCCCGAAGCCTCGCGTCCGACAGTTCGGAAGCCGAGGACATCACGGCGGAGACGTTCTTCCGTGTCCTGCAGGCCGTCCGCAGGGGTAACGGTCCTCGTGACAACGTGCGGGCCTACCTGCTGACCGTCGCGCGGCGCGTGTCGTGGGAGTGGCATGGTGCCCGCCGCGACGTTCCGGTCACCGACGACGAGCTCACCAACCGGGTCGGCGCCGGTGGCGATGCGCAGAACCGCACCGCCGAGGCCACGCTCATCACCCGCGCCTTCTCCAGCCTCCCCGAACGCTGGCGGACCGTGCTCTGGCAGACCGAGGTCGAAGGTGTGCAACCGGCCAGCGCCGCACAACACTTCGGGCTCAGCGCCAACGCCACCGCCGCGCTCGCCCGCCGTGCCCGGCTCGGCCTGCGGGCCGCTTACCTGCAGGCGCATCTGGCCGTCAACCGCAGCTCCGACGGCTGCCGCACGGTGATGGAGAAGCTCGGCGGCTATACGGCCGGCAGCGTCACCGGGGCCGAAGCGCGCAAGATCAAGGCACACCTCGGCAGTTGCTCTTCCTGCCGGTCCACCCACGACGAGCTGCGCGAAGTGTGCTCGACGCTGCGCGCTCACGCCGGGGTAGTCGTGCTGCTCGTCCCAGCCGCGGGGCTGGCGGTGGGCACGATGTCGGGTGTGGGCACGGCAGGCGGCGTCGCCAGTGCGGCCGGGGCCGGCGGCGCTGCCGTAGGCGGGGCAGGCGGCGGTGTTCTCGCGGCCGCCGGTGCGCACGTCAAGCTCGGGCTGGCGCTCGCTTCCACGGCTGCGGTCGGCGCGGTCGGGGTCGCCGTTGGCCCACTGAACCTGATGGACGAGCACATCGTCGGCCTGCCGGGGGAGGGCGCCGGCGTCGAACTGCAGATCGCCGAACCGACACCGCAGGCCGAGCTGGAGTCGTCGGCGTTCGAGGCAGGTGGCCTGGTGCCGGGGGCCCGCTACTCCGAGCGCGAACACGTCTCGGTCGCCAGCGGCGCTGAGCCCGCGGGGCATTTGGAGGCCACGGAGTACACGATCCCGGGCGGGCTGCAGATCGCAGGCGAGGCACGTGCTGGCACGCCCGCGGCCGGGACGCAGCTGCCGGGCACGCATGTGCCGCCAGGGCAGGCCAAGGGAAACAGTGGCAACAACGGCAATGGCAACAACGGCCAAGGCAACGGCAACAACGGGGAAGCCAAGGGCCAGAACGGGTACGGCAACAACGGGAACAACGGCAAGACCAATGGCCAAGGCAACGGCAAGGGCAACAACGGCAACGGCAATGGGAACGGCGCGCCGCGTAGTGATCCGTCGGAGCTCAGCGAGAGCACCATTCCGGCGTACAGCAGCACGGCGGCGATGACGACGACGAGCGAGCCGGCACAGTCCATCGAGCCCACCACGCCGACCTGGCGTGGCTCGCCGAGCCCGGAGCCGACGACCATGGCTGCGTTGGTCGCCTCGACTACCTCGACCGGGGAGAGCGCTGCCGATCCGGCCCCCGAACAGGGCCATGGGTTGCAGCCGGATGCGGGCTTCCCGCCCGGTTGAAGATCACGGTAACTTGTCACGGAACGTGCTCGGACAGGCCTGCGGAGGAAAGCAATGAACCGGCTGGTCCAGGGTTCCGACGGCCGGGAGTGGGTCATTCGCGGCCAGATGGAATGGCGCAAGCCGGCCACGGCGGACGATTTCGAGCACGATGTCGCCGCGAGCTACGCGCCCGGCATCGTGATGGCCACCGTGGCGACCGTGCTGGCTGTTGTGCTCATCGTGTGGATGCCCGACGATGTCGTGGTGCCTAGCTGGGTGCCGTTGGCGGTCCTGTTGATCGCGCTGTTCTTCCCGCTGCGGTGGGTGCTGCGCAGGCCGTGGACGGTTGTCGCCGAGACCGAGGGCGACGTCACCGGCGAGCGCCCTTCCGAGCGCTGGGTGGGCACGATCCGCGGCATCTTCAACGTGCGGGGCGAGGTCAACCGCATCGCCAAATCCATCCAGCGCCACGACCTGCCGGACTTCGAAGGTCCGCTGCATCCCGTGGAGTAGCCGATGCCCGAGTTACCGGAAGTCGAAGCCCTCGCGTACCACCTGCGCGAGCACGCGGTCGGCCGGACGGTGACCAGGGTGGACGTGGCCTCGCTGAGCGTGCTCAAGACGGTGACTCCGCAGTGGACCGAGCTACACGGCCGCGAGGTGACCGGGGCGGGGCGCCACGGTAAGCATCTCGACCTCGAATGCGGGGACCTGCACCTGATCGTCCACCTGGCAAGGGCGGGCTGGCTGCGCTGGTCCGACTCGCTCTCGCCGGCACCGCCACGGCCAGGCGGTAAGGGCCCGATCGCCCTGCGGGTGCATTTGTCGGCCACGGCAGGGGAGAGCGCCTTCGCGGCCGGCGGTCCCGGCTTCGACCTCACCGAAGCCGGGACGAAGAAGGGCCTCGCAGTGTGGATCGTCCGGGATCCGGCCGAGGTGCCGAGCATCGCGCGGCTCGGCCCGGACGCGCTCGCGCTCGACCGGGATGGGCTGGCCCGGCTCCTCGGTGGGCAGACGGCCAGGCTCAAGACCGTGCTGACGGATCAGCGGATCATGGCCGGCATCGGCAACGCCTACTCCGACGAGATTCTGCACACCGCGCGGCTGTCTCCCTATGCGACGCCTGCCAAGCTCACCGACGACGCCATCGACCGGCTCGCCGCGGCGATGCACGACGTGCTCACCAGCGCGGTGGAGCGGTCGGTCGGCCAGGACGCGGCCCGGCTGAAGGGCGAGAAGCGCTCCGGCCTGCGGGTACACGGCAGGACGGGTCTCCCGTGCCCCGTGTGCGGTGACACCGTGCGTGAGGTCTCCTTCGCCGACCGGGCGTTCCAGTACTGCCCGACGTGCCAGACCGGGGGCAAGCCGCTGGCCGATCGTCGCATGTCACGCCTGCTCAAATGAGAGCCGGAAACACCGCGTGACGACCCTTCGTCGCGAAATACGCACAGAAAGTGCTCGGATAGCCCTTGCACCGGGCACGCGGAGCGCAGAGCATTGACGCCGTGTCCGGGCTGTTGACCACGCAAGTCATCCCATGGGGTGTTGCCACGGTCGCGGTCGTCGCATTCGTCGCCGTGTACGTCCGTAACCGCAAGCCCAGCGGCGCCATCGACGACGCGGTCCTCGAAGCCGTGTACCTGATGTCCACGGCACCGGTCGAGCTGCGGGAGGGCCTCGACCAGATGGTCGCCGACAAGGTCGCGACCCGTCTGCTCCAGCTACTCAAGTGCATTGCGGTCGGCATCACCGATGGCGAGGGCACGCTCCTGTCGTGGGACGGCGAGGCCAACGACCACTACGTCGACCTCGTCGACACGGTCGGGACGTCGATCCGCAAGCACCGCCGCGAGGTCGTGTCGCACGACAAGATGCCGTGCAACCACCGCGGCACCTGCCGGATGCGGACGGCCGTGATCGTGCCGCTGATCGTCGAGGGCAAGACCGAGGCGGTACTGATCGTCGTCGGCCGCACCCGCGGCAAGCGCATCGTGCAGATGGCCGACGCCGTCGCCAGCTTCGTCGGCACCCAGCTCGAATCGGCCCGGCTCGAGGAGACCAAACACCAGCTGCACCAGGCCGAGATCAAGGCACTGCGCGCGCAGATCTCCCCGCACTTCGTCTACAACGCGCTCAACACGATCTCCTCGCTCATCCGGACCGACCCGGAGGAGGCGCGCGAGCTGCTGCAGGACTTCGCCGACTTCACCCGGTACTGCTTCCGGACCGAGGGCACGTTCACGACACTGTCCGATGAGCTGCGCAACATCGACCGCTACCTGACCATCGAGAGCGCGCGCTACGGCGGCAGGCTCAACGTTCGCCTCAAGATCGCACCCGAGGTGCAGTCGGTGGTGGTGCCGTTCCTGCTCATCCAGCCGCTGGTCGAGAACGCCGTCAAGCACGGCATCGCGACCAAGCCCGGTGGCGGCACGGTCACCGTGACCGCGCAGGACTACGGCACCGAGGCCGAGATCAGCGTCGAGGACGACGGTGTCGGCATGGACCCCGAGCTGCTCGACGGGATGCGCGACTCGAGCAGCAGCGCGCACATCGGACTCACCGGCATCAACCGCCGTATGCACCAGGTGTTCGGCAACAAGTACTCGCTCATGGTCGAGACGGCGCCGGGTGCCGGGATGAAGGTCACCATGCGGGTGCCCAAGTTCGTACGCGGCGTCCGCCCTGACATGCTGAAGTTCGCCGCCGAGGTGCCCGAGCAGACGGCCCGCCGCAACGGCGGCGCCCCCCGTTCCGCGCTGCCGAACGGGGTCGCGAATCCAGGCTAGGGTTGAGGCCATGAAGACCACGACCGCGCAGCGGCTGACCTCGCGAATTCCGAAGATCGGCGACCGGACCGACCGCAAGGACGTCGTCGCGGTCGTGAAGCTGCATGGCGTGATCAACCCGCAGGCCTCGCCGCTGGCCAGGGGCGTGATCAGCCTCGGCGCGGTCGAGTCGGCGCTGACGCGCGCGTTCGACCACGACAAGCTCAAGGCCGTCGCGTTGCAGATCAACTCGCCGGGCGGCGCGCCGACTCAGTCGGGCCTGATCGCGGAGCGTATCCGGCAGCTCGCCGACGAGAAGAAGGTTCCGGTCATCGCGTTCGCCGAGGACGTCGCCGCCTCCGGCGGTTACTGGCTGGCCTGCGCTGCCGACGAGATCTACGCCCACCGCACGTCGCTGGTCGGCTCGATCGGTGTCATCACCGGCGGGTTCGGGTTCACCGGTCTGCTCGAACGGTTCGGCATCGAGCGCAGGCTCCACACCGCTGGCAGGAACAAGTCACGCCTCGACCCGTTCAGCCCCGAGAAGCCCGAGGACGTCGAGTGGCTCGGCAAGCTGCACAACCAGCTCCACGAGATCTTCGTCGACTGGGTGCGGGAGCGGCGCGGCGATCGCCTCACCGGTGGCGACGACCTGTTCACCGGCGACGTGTGGCTCGGTGCCAAGGCCATCGAGCTCGGGCTGATCGACGGGCTCGGCAACCTGCGTGACGTACTGCGTACCCGCTACCCCGACGCCGAGATCGTGTTCGCCGAACCGAAGAAGCCGTTTCTCGCGCGGCTCGGCATTGGCGCGCCTGCGGCGGCGCTCCTGGACGCGGTCGAGACCAGGGTGGCTTGGTCACGTTTCGGCCTGTAGCGGTCGTATCCCCCGCTAGCGGTGTAGACATTGGACGCTCCGCCCGGCAGGATTGCGTTCACTGTGAGTACTCAGGACGACACCCGTAGGCTCCTCGTCCTTGCGGTGGACGACGAGCTGCACGGACTGGACCAGTTGCGGCACTGCCTTGAGTCGAACTCGCATGTCGGTCGCGTGATCCCCGCGGTCGACGCCTCGGAGGCGCTGCGGCTGCTCGGCTCCGAAGACGACGAGATCAGGGTGCGCAAGGAACACGGCCTGCCTCCTGTCGATGCCGTGTTCGCCGACATCAACATGCCCGGCCTTTCCGGAATGGAGATGTCGCGCGTGTTCGCCTCACTGAACCCGGCGCCGGTGCTGGTGTTCGTGACCGGGCACGCGACAGAGGCGGTCAACGCGTTCGACCTCGGCGCGGTGGACTACGTGCTCAAACCGGCGAGGCAGGACCGCATCGACAAGGCGGTCAGCCGGGTCGTCGAAAAGCTGCGCAGCAGCCAGGGCCAGCAGGCGGGTGGAGCCGCCGAGTCGGTCAAGACCGACGACGAGGTGATCCCGGTGGAGCTCGCCGGCACCACCAAGCTCATCCCACGCTCGTCGGTGCGCTGGGTCGAGGCGCAGGGCGACTACGCCCGGCTGTTCACCAACGACGGCAGCCATCTCGTCCGCATCCCGCTCGCGCAGCTCGAGGAGCGTTGGGGCAAGGCAGGCTTCGTGCGTATCCACCGTTCCTTCCTGGTGGCGTTGCCGCTGATCACCGAGCTGCGCATGGGCCAGGGCGGCTACCAGGTGGTGATCGGCAACGAGGAGAAGATCCTGCCCGTCAGCAGACGGCACACCCGCGAGCTCAAGGACAGGCTGGTCGGCTCGTCCCGCCCCGGGTAGCCCACGATGACCGACGACTTCTACCGCAGCGTCGACGGCATCCGGGTGCCGGACCCGACGCTCGGGAAGAACGTCAGACCCGAGCCCGAACCGGAGCCCGTTCCCGACGAACAGGTTGCCCCCGAACCGCCGCCCAAGATCCGCCGGAAGCGGGTCGTGCTCGCCGAGCCGAGCCGCACGCCGAGCTCGCTGCGTGCCAGGGTCGAGCTGGAGCAGCAGACCAGCTGGGGTGAACTGCTCATCAACGACCTGATCAAGATTCAGCTGCGTACCGCGATCGCACTGGGCGGGCTGGTCGTGCTGGTGCTCGGCGCGCTGCCGGCGCTGTCGTACTTCGTGCCTGCCTTCACCGAACTTCGTTTCGTCGGCATCCCCCTGCCCTGGCTGCTGCTCGGCGTGGCGCCCTTTCCGCTCTTGTTCGGGGTGGGCCTGTGGTACAACCGGCTGGCGGAGCGCCACGAACGCGACTTCGTCGACATGATCGAGAACTGAGCCAGCGGCACCGGACATTTGCGAGGAACTGCCCGTGTGGAACCCGTGGGCTCTGACCAGCGTGGGGCTGGTCATGCTGGTGACCTTCTACCTCGGTCACCGCACGTCCCGGTTCGCGCGCAGCACCCACGACTTCCTGGTGGCCCGCCGCACTGTGCGGTCCCGGCGCAACGCCGCCGCCATCTCCGGTGAGTACCTCTCCGCCGCGTCCTTCCTCGGTGTAGCCGGACTGGTCCTCAAGGACGGTGCCGACGCGCTGTGGTACCCGATCGGCTTCACCGCGGGCTACCTCGCGCTCATGCTCTTCGTCGCGGCGCCGCTACGGCGTTCTGGCGCCTACACGCTGCCCGACTTCCTCGAAGCCCGGCTGGGCTCGGTGTCCCTGCGCACGATGTCGACGTGGTTCGTGGTCTTCATCGGCGTCCTCTACATGCTGCCGCAGCTGCAGGGCGCCGGCATCGCGCTGACCGCGATCATGCCCGCGCCCGCGTGGGTGGGTTCGGTCCTCGTGACGGTCGTCGTCGCGGTCAACGTCATGGCGGGCGGGATGCGGGCGATCACGCTGGTGCAGGCGTTCCAGTACTGGCTCAAGCTCTTCGCGCTGGCGGTGCCGACCTTCGTGCTGGCCGTGGTGTTCTTCGGTAGCGATGGAGCCGGGTCGGCGGGCTCGCTCGGCGATCCGGCGCCACCGCGGTTCACAGAGGAGACGCGGGTCGCGATCAGGACGGAGGCGACGCTGCGCGTCGGCGAGCCCACCCCCGTGCGCATCGGCGATGGCAACCGCGAGACGACGGTGTGGCTGCCCGGCACCGACTACGACATCGAACCCGGCACCACCCTCGTGTTCCCAGCGGACGCCAAGGTGCCGGTGGTGAGCGACGGCGAGCTCGACAACGCGAGCTGGCTGCGGCCGACCGAGACGGCGAGTGAACTGCTCGGCACGTACTCGCTGATACTCGCGACGTTCTTCGGCACGATGGGCCTGCCGCACGTACTCGTGCGCTTCTACACCAACCCGGACGGTAGGTCGGCCCGGCGCACCACCGTGCAGGTGCTGCTCCTGCTGGGGTTGTTCTACCTGTTCCCGGTGATGATCGGCGCGCTGTCCCGAATGTACGTGCCGCAGCTGCTGGTCACGGGCAATACTGACGCGGCTGTGCTGGAGGTACCCGGCGCGATGGTGCCCGGCGTCCTCGGCCAGCTCCTCACAGCCGTGACGGCGGCGGGGGCGTTCGCGGCGTTCCTGGCGACGGCGTCCGGGCTGCTGGTGACCGTGGCAGGGGTGATCGCGACCGACCTGCTGGCAGGTAAGGCAAGGGACTTCCGCACGGCGACACTCTTCGTGGCGGCGGTGCCCGCCCTGCTCGCCGTTTTGCTGCCTGTCGAGGACCTCTCGCTGAGCGTCGGCATGTCGTTCGCGCTCGCCGCGTCCACGTTCGCCCCGCTGCTCGTCCTCGGCATCTGGTGGCGCAGGCTGACCTGGCTCGGCGCGATGGCAGGCATGTGCACCGGCGGCGGGCTGGTGCTCGCGGCCGTCGTGCTCAACTCCATCAGCGCGCGGACCGGTGCCTGGGCACCGTGGTTCCTCGAACAGCCTGGGCTGTTCACCGTGCCCGCGGCGTTCCTGGTGACGATCGTGGTCAGCCTCGGTACCGCGCGGCGCGTGCCCGAGGACGTCAATGCCGTGATGCTGCGGCTGCACGCGCCGGACCCGCTCGGGTTCATGCGGGACCGCACGGTGGCCCGGTTCGGCCGCGCGGAGGCGCGAGCGCGCACCGGCCGTGGTCGGCACCGCAAATAGGGATCTCTCACCGGCGGGTAACGGAGCCTCGTGCAACGATGGATTCGTGGTGAATCCTGCCGAAGTGCCGACGGCCTCCATCTCCGAGCTGCCGTCGCAGGGCTATGTGCTCCTCGACGTACGCGAGCCGGACGAGTGGGTGGCCGGGCACGCCCCTGAGGCCGTGCACATCTCGCTCGGTGACCTGCCCGCCCGCGCCGGTGAGCTCGCCGAGCTCGCCGCCGACCGGCCCGTGTACGTGATCTGCCGCTCGGGTGGCCGTTCCGCGCGGGCCGCCGCGTGGCTCAACGCCGCGGGCGTTGTCGACGCCGTGAACGTCGCCGGTGGCATGAGGTCCTGGCACACCGAGGGCCGCGCGATGGTCGGCGACCGCGAGGGTGTGCCGCCCGAGGTGCTCTGAACCATGCAGCCGGGGCAGACCGGTGGCCAGATGCGGGTGCGCTGGGTCGCGACAGTGCCGGGTGGTGGCGTGCCGCGACGGCGGGCGAGGCCGGACGGGCACTACGCGGGGCCGCCGTCGTACTCGACGCCACCGCGCTGGGGCTTCCCGAACGTGGTGTGGCGCTGGCCGACAGCCGTGCCGGGCACCGCGTCCGGGGTGCTCGTCCCACTGCAGCGGCTGCGGATGATCGCGCGCAACGCACTGACCGTGCTCTGGACGATGGCGGCGCTGGCCACCATCGCCGGGGCTGCCGAGTTCTGGCGATATGCGCTGCTGGTGCGCAGCCGTGATTCGGCGCTGAGCCCGGGCGTGGTCGGTGCCTCCGATGCGTTCGTGCTGGCGTTCTCGCTGCTGTCCTTCGTGATGGCGCTGTTCGCGATCGCCGGCACAGTGTGGTGGTTGTTCGTGGCGCGGTCGGCTGCTGCCGACGAGGCAGGTCAGGAGCCGCCGCGGCCCACGTGGCAGGTGCTGGTCGGCACGCTGGTGCCGGGACCGAACCTGGTGCTGGCCGGCTCGATCGTGGCCGAGCTGGAACATGCGGCCATGCGGCGTCCCGTGGACGCCAGGCCCCGACCGTCCCGGCTGGTGCTCGCCTGGTGGGCCGTGTGGGTCCTCAACGCCGTGCTGCTCGCGCTCACCGTGGTGTGGCGGATGCGCGACGGCGTGCAGGCCGACGCCGACGGGGTGGTTCTCAGCGGGCTGACCGATCTGTCGGCGGCCGCGCTCGCGCTGGTCACCGCACAGGTGGTGCGGCACGTCACCCGTCTGCTGGCGCCGCTGGACACCCGCCGGCTGCGGCCGATGCGCGTCGTGAAGGTGACCGGTGCGCCCGAACTCTCCCGTCGCCCCCGCCCGATAGGCGCCACCCGCTGACCGCGCGCGAGTCCCCCGCCCAGGTGCGCGAGTCCCCCGCCCAGGTGCGCGAGTCCCCCGCTCGGGTGCGCGAG